>CAXMTO010000508.1:0-9257 GCA_964196355.1 uncultured Myxococcota bacterium | reverse complement strand
CGAATATCGCAGCCAGACACCTACCCGCCTTGCAACCTGGCGACTTGCCCGTAGATGGAGCCCTGCCCTGCCGACCAGATCAGTTATAACGGCTTCTACCTCCTGTCGGTTATTGCTGTCATCATCAAAGGTGGATTCGTAATCGATGGTCTGCATGGCTGAAGAAGGAACGCTGACCATACTTTCGTCGATGCCCTGACTGATTTCATGGAGATAATCACACCGACTGCCGAAAGGCACCATCAGCTGCTGCCTGCTGAGTCCTGCCAGGGCACCAATAGTCTTCAGATGAAATCCCTCGAGTTTCTGCAGTTCCCGGCGCGTGAGACCGGGAAGGAGTGCCACCGGCAACGGAGCGAGAAACAGAGCTTCTTCGCCTGGATCAACGATATATTCGCCCACCGGTTTTACCAGACGGGAGGCCACCTTGGACACAAGTTTACTGGTTCCGAGGGTCCAGATGGGATTGATACCAAGGTGGGTACGGGCATATCGGCGAACACGCAGACCAATATCGGGTGGTGGACCATGAAGCCTGTGGGTGCCGGTGACATCGACAAAAAAATGACCATCTCCAGATCCGCATTCAATAAAAGGTGAGTAGCTCTGCACCACTTTCAAAAATGCTCCCATTGCCTTCTGATACAATGCAGGCCGGGGAGGCAGCAGTGCAGCGCCCCGGCACATCTTTGTCGCCCGTCGTAAGGCCATCCCTTTACGAACCCCTTCTCTAAACGCCTCCTCGCTCATATCATACACCTCCGCCCGTGCAGCCTGCAAAGGCGCAATGATCAGAGGGCGTTGACGAAGCCCGCTGTCTACAACGCGTTCAACTGAAACAGCAAAATCGGCCACGTTAAAGTGAATAACCGATCTTTCCTTCATCCTGAATCCTTTTGTCAATGATTGCCTGCCCGGAAATGAGGATTTTGGTCAGCTTCTGCGCGTTACGGGGAGCCTGGGCCCGGACATGGTTGTTAAAAAACAGAATCCCGCGCTCAGCTTGGGCGGCCATTGGCAAAATGTACGCATCTGCCCAATGGCGCAGCTCCTCTTCGGAGTAATCGTAATTAAATTTCTTCTGCATATTGCCTGAACGCCACCCTTCCCTGTTACGGCCATGAAATCGAACATAAAAAAGAGCTGGATTGGTAACAACATCAAGAGAGGGAAACAAACCAGGCAATTCAGGTTCATCAACAGCTACCAGGCTGACCCGCCGGCGCTCAAGTTCTGCAAAAACAGCATCAACAGCCCAGGAGGCATGACGAAATTCCACAGCTACCGGCAATTCCTGTAAACCATCAAGCAGGGCAGCCAGGTAATTGCGATTATCAATAGTCCGGTGAAAGTCCGGCGGCAACTGTACCAGTACCGCAGCAAGACGTTTTTTCAAGGGGGCAATCCCCTGGAGATAAAGGGCGAGCTGTTCCCGCCAGTTGACATCACGTTCATGAGTCATCGTCCTGGTTAATTTAGCGGCAAACAGGAGATGCTCCGGCGCCCTGCTCACCATACGGGAAACGGCATCGGCCCGCGCCATCTGATACCAGGTATAGTTGAGCTCAACCACAGAAAAACAACGGCTGTACAGGGAAAGCATTTCAGAACTCTTTGTGGCGGCAGGATAAAATCCACTGTCCGTCCACTCCGTATATGAATAGCCGCAAGTACCTACATACAGGTCACATTGATGATCTCCTCTGGCTATTTCCACCGTCCCGGGAATAGCGGCATCCACCCTGCAGGGTGACGCTTTCATGTCTTTATTCTCCGTTCCCGTCAAATGCATTGTTTTTACCCCGGATCACTCCCGCAACCTTGCCCTGCACCAGTATCTCACTGAAGGGATAACAGACAACCGGAAAGTCCTTATTCTCAGGCCGCAATTCAATGTGATCCGAATAGAGGAAAAAACGCTTCACGGTGGCTTCCTCACCTTTTATCAATACTGCTACAATTTCACCGTTCTCAGCGTACTGGCGAGGTTCACAGACAACCAGATCACCATTCAGGATACCGGCATCCTTCATGGATTCGCCTTTAACACGCAGGCAGAAAAGGTTATCTCCGGCAAATATCGACTTATCAACCACCACAACCCCTTCCCACTCCTGCTGGGCATACATCGGCAACCCGGCCGTAACCTGGCCAATTATCGGCAATTCTCTGCCTCTTCCACTCCGATGCTGCTCCCGCGGTTTTGACAAAAGGCGCACCGTGCGGCCATAATGCCCGTCTCTCTCGAGCACACCCTTTCTCTCCAGTTGAGTCATCAGCTGGGCCACGGCCGTATGGCTCACTCCCATATCAAATGCAGCCTGTCTAAGACTCGGAGCTCGACCATCTTCAGCTATCCGTTCAGTCAAATAACTAAAAAAATGTTCCTGTTTTTCTGTAAGTTTCATACGCCCCTCCCAAAATGTACATTTACATTATTCTTAATTGTACATATACATATTTTTTTGTCAATATACATTTTGGGAAAATTTCAGGATCTGTATAAAATCTGTCCGCTGAGCTAGCCCGGATTTCTCACCAACAAAGTTTTTCGCAGGTCGAGGCGCCGGGCATGAAGCTGTAGTAGGCTACTGCAAATGCTCGGCAACGAAGCAGCTGCGGAAAAATCTGTTGGCCCGAAGGGTGAACTTTTTGATTTGAAACAAAATACAGTCTGATATCTGAGGGTTTTGTCAACTTATAATCAGTTCTTGATAGTGCGGTTCAAATCAGAAAGTTCATGAGAAATGCGGGCTAGTGGCTTTGGATTATGCCTGGAAGCGACAGGTCATAAATGACGCTGGAAAAAAACATCCAGCATGAGGAAAAAATCGGTGGAGGAGAAAAAGTGGATTCTAACCGCCAATCAAACAAACAGAAAGATGCTGCCAGTTATCCGTCAGCACCCAATCGAACTTTTCTGCAAAAAGCCGGTCACTGCGAAAATATTTATCCTTCCTGTCTCTCTCAAGAAATTTTTCATATTGGCCGGGACCGCCGTTGTACATGGCGTAGACAGCGCGAGCGATGGTGTCGCTGTTGAGAGTGCGCCCCGGCCCTGTTTTACGAAGCGCATATTTTCGCAAATACAAATCAGCAATCTCACAGCCTGCAAGAACGTTGTAACGGATATCCCAGCGCAGCCTGTTGCGATCATATATTCCACGCCATACCCTTTCGTTAACCTGCATAACTCCAACAGAAGAGTTATTATAGGAGAGAAGATAGGTGAGTTTCCGTTTCCTTTCCACAAATTGCCGCAAACAGCTTTCCTGCCATGCCATAGCCGGAATCATAACCTTAAACATAGGTTCCAGAGATTCGGGAATACTCCTGCGGGCAAGGATTTTGACCACAGTTTCATCAAGAACCTTTCTTACACGCAAAATATAGTTATCGACATCTCTCTTTGGCACCCTCCACTGAAGTATTTCCTTAAATGTCGGTGTGTTGGCAGCATACACAGGTTGAGATATAAAGTTCAGCAAATATGACAGCGGAGACTGTTCTTCTCTCTCATCCTCCAGATCAATCTCTTCTATATCCATAGACGGAGAAGAATCTTCCTTCATGCCGGGCAGCTGCAAAAGCTCCCTCATCCGCACGTTTATTTCCGGAGCATAGTGAAGAACCTTAATTTTACTGTCAAGCATCCTGGCCAGCCGCAACAACCCCTGCTGGCTGATTTCAACGCCAATAGTCGGTCCCATTCTATCAAAAACAGCCAGGGCATCAGCGGCGGTAAAAAATGCCAGATAGCCAAAAGTGTTATCAGATGATTCCAGGGAGAGCTGTTTTCTGAACATGGGAGCGAGTTGTTGCCAGGCATTAACAAACTGAACTCTGACAAAGTCCTTATCAATTTTTCTGGCCTCAAGTACTGTAGTAAAATGGTGCCGGGTCGAGAGAAGTACATCCAGCAAAACCTGCCGATCAGCATCATTGAGAAACTGCTCTGCCATTGCTGTAATCAGCTGCACAAGAAAGGCATCCCAGCTTTCCCACAGTTCAATTATATTCTGAATCTCATCGGCTCTAAGAGGCTGCTCACCATCAACTGCCGGTTCATAGATTGTCTCTACGTCGGCAATCAACTCAACCGACACAGCATCTTCGTGCACAAACACCTTGCCACCATGCAGAGCATCCAGCATTCTCTGTGTTGCCTCTGTTGCCTGCCTGGGAAAGAGCGGCATGAGAAATGTTTTAAGATCTGCAACCGGTGGAGCGAGATTAATACGCACCTGATCAAGATAAGGATAAACTGATGATTTAACAAAATCCCACACAAATCCAGCAACACTGGCAGGCTGATGTTCCATTGTATAAAGTTTTGAATCAACAGTCTTAAAAGACAGACTGAATTTTTCGCTTTCAAAAACGGGCTGCTGTAAAAGAGAAACATATCCCTCCCATTCCATAGGAAGAAAGCAGGTATCACCAACCGCTGTACCCAATTTAACATACAACCGCATCTCAAGACGCAGTAGACTGCCGGACGAAGAATAGGCAGGTTCTGAAACTCTCACCTGTATACAGTCGCTTCCCCTCCCGACGAGCATGGCTGTATTATTACCATCAGTAAACGCACTGCGCTCCAGCAGGGTTGTCAAAAGTTGATAATCAAGGGTGAGGGGTAAAACCACATTTTTACCATACAGGCTGGCGGGAAGGACATACAATCCGCAGAAAAGAGTACAGAAGAAAACTGTCGATTTAATCAGATGTTTTACTGTCATTTTTTCATCAGGAATAAATAGATATGGTTTAGAGCTCTTAGTGGTTCGCTGTAAGCTGACAAATTTTTCATGCACGGGGGCAGCAGGAGAAGCTGTTCATATCACACAATACAATATTTTCTACAAAAACCATTGACGTAATGTAAAATAAACCAGCGGTAGGAAAATTGCGGGAATCAGGTTACCAACACGGATTGCGGTTATCTTAAGCATATTGAATCCGATGGCCACAATAAGCATACCGCCCACGGAGGTCATCTGTTCAATGGTCTCAGCTACTAGGAAATTTTTCATGAAGACGGCTGTAAGGGTGATCATGCCCTGGTAGAGAAATACCGCCACACTTGAGAACATTACTCCAAGCCCCATAGTCGATGCGAAAATGACAGAGGTGACTCCGTCAAGCACCGACTTGGCAAACAACGTCTGGTGATTGCCGGTCAAACCACTTTCAAGAGAGCCGACAATCGCCATCGAACCTACGCAAAAGACCAGGCTCGCAGTCACAAATCCCCTGGAAAACGAGCTCGAATCACTCGATTTGGCAGCAATCCTGCTTTCAAAAAAATCCCCGAGATCGCCTAGCCTTTTCTCGATTTTCATTGCTTCCCCTATCAGGGCGCCGAGAACCAGGGAAAAAATAATCACCATCAGGCTGTCCGAAACCAGGGCACTTTTAACCCCGATCAGAACAACTGACAAGCCGACAGCGCTTAAAATAATTTCCTTGTAATTGTCTGGAATTCCTTTGCTGAATAAAAGCCCCAACAAACTCCCAGCGATAATTGCTAACCCATTTACGATTGTTCCAAGCATACTTTATCACAATTCAGTTTTTTATACCGGGTAACTGTTTCCCAGTTTAGCCCCGACTGGCAAGAACAGTTGGACTCTGTTTAGGACCTTACTCCTGAATTTCTGTAATAAAAAACAAGAAACCAAAGAACATCTTTTAAAATTAAATACATGGTAACACCACCAAGGTACTTATCCCGTTCACCGGTGTTAGTGCCTTACTACTGAGACCCTAAAGAATCTGGCTTAAAAACTTCTGGGTTCTATCCCATCGAGGATTGGTGAAAAATTCATCAGGATGATTTTCCTCGACGATTTCACCCTGATCCATGAATATTATTCTATTGGCAACCTGCTTTGCAAATCCCATTTCATGCGTAACACAGATCATGGTCATTCCATCTTCGGCAAGCTGCTTGATAACATCGAGGACTTCTTTTACCATTTCCGGGTCAAGTGCTGATGTCGGTTCATCAAACAGGAGGATTTTAGGATTCATACACATGGCCCTCGCGATCGCCACACGCTGCTGCTGACCACCTGAAAGCTGACCTGGCATTTTAAATGCCTGATCGTGAATCTGCACCCGTTCCAAAAGTGCCATAGCAATTTTTTCCGCTTTTTTTCTGGGCATTTTGAGAATCCAGGTGGGTGCAAGTACAAGGTTTTCAAGAACTGTCATATGGGGGAAAAGGTCAAAATCCTGAAATACCATTCCCACTTCTTTGCGTACATCCGCAATATTTTTAATCTTGTCTGTCAACCGGGTTCCAGCAACAACAACTTCGCCCTTTTGGTGCTTTTCAATTCTGTTTATGCAGCGGATAAGTGTTGACTTCCCCGAGCCTGACGGACCACATATGACAATAATTTCACCCCTATCCACTGTCATATTTATATTTTTCAGAACATGGAAATTACCAAACCATTTGTTGAGATCAGTGATTTTAATGATAGGGCCGTTCTCTTGATTCACTTATTCTTCTCCTGCAATTACCACTGATTTCGACGCTCAATGGACTTACCGTACTGACTCATGGAAAAACAGATTATCCAGTATATCAGCGCACAAAAAACGTAGGCTTCTGCGTCATATCCAAGCCATTCAGGATCTTGCGCAGATGCTTTGATCATTCCTAAAAAATCAAGCAGACCAACGATGATCACCAGGGAAGTGTCTTTAAAGAGTGCAACACAGCGACCTATGAGAGAGGGGACAACATGTCGCAGTGCCTGGGGTAAAACCACAAAGCAGGTAACCGTCCAACTTTTAAGACCTAAAGAGACAGCTGCTTCAATTTGTCCGGGTGGGATAGCCTGCAATCCTCCCCGTACTACTTCTGCAATATAAGCGGATGAAAACAGTATGATACCCAGCTGCACCCGTAAAAGGTTGTTAATGTTCATCCCATGGGGCAGGAACATCGGCAGCATGACCGAGGCCATAAAAAGGATGGTGATTAGAGGAACACCTCGTATGGATTCGATAATACCGACGCTGAGTGTTTTTACAACAACCATGCTTGAACGCCGGCCCAGGGCCAGCAGTATACCTAAAGGTATAGACACTATAATACCTATGGCAGCAAGCCCTGTACTCAGCATAAGCCCACCCCACAGAGATTGATCCACAACTTCAAGGCCCATTCCACCATTGATCAGAAAAAATAACGGCAGGGGTAAGAAAAACCATAATATGATTAATGACCTGGTCTGAAGGAGTCTCAGGGTAGTTACTCCACTGACAAGAGCAACCACTCCGAAGGCAAGAACCGGGCGCCATAAAAATTGTTCAGGGTAGAGACCCAGCATCAGCACTCTGAATTTAACAAAGATAAAAGTCCAGCAGGCACCAGTTTTTTCTGTCGCACATGGAGTAGAGGAAAGAGACCAGGTAGCGTCAGTAATCGCCCAGGAGATCAGCGGGGGTACTGTTCCCCACAGGACAAAAAGAGCAAAACATGTAAGTAATGAATTGATTTTACTGCTGAAAAGATTTCCTCTAAGCCACCCAAACACACCAACAGATACCAGGGGAGCAGGAAGATCCGGCATCGGTTTAAAGATATACGTTTCTTGAGTGACGCCGGCTAACGCTGCCATACTCACCGCCCAATAAGTTGAACTTTTGCGTTCAACCAGTTCATAATCATTGAAATTACCAGGTTGATGGTCATATACACCCCCATCCAGACAGCAATCACCTCAATAGCCTGATCATTCTGACCAATTATGGTACCACCAATGGACACCATATCAGGATAGCCAATAGCAACCGCAAGTGAGCTGTTTTTGACGAGGCTTGTGTAATCGTTAGTTGTGGCAGGAATAATGACCCTGAGAGCCTGGGGAAGAATGATTTTTCTCATTGTAAGGCTCGGAGGCAGGCCAAGAGCCTTCGATGAATTAATCTGTCCAATACCCACTGACTGAATACCGCTTCTGACATTTTCACCGATAAATGCCGCGGTATACAATACAAGCCCCGTCATGAGAGCCGAAAATTCAGGCCGGATGACCAGACCGCCGGTAAAATTAAATCCCTTTAGTACGGCAAATTCCCATGACAGCGGACCTCCGGTCAACCACCACGCAATAGTGGGGATTACCATTATGGCAACAATCCCCAGGGTAAATGAGTGAATAATTCTGCCAGTTTCCCGATGGACTCTGATTGCATGTCGATGAATGAAAAAAGCTGCTGCGATTCCTGCAAAAACAGCAAGACAGACGAGAATAAACCCTGGTTCAGGTAGCGGCCTGGGAAGATAAATCCCTCTGTTATTCAAAAAAAATCCTTCAAAAGGGATCAGGCTTTTGCGAGGGATTGGGAGCGCTGCAAGAACGATGGAATAAGTGAAAAACAGGACAAGCAGCAGAGGAACATTCCTTAACACTTCAACATATATCTCTGCAAGTTTAGATATGAGCCAGTTGCTGGAGACCCTGGCAACACCAACCACTACTCCCAGTATTGTGGCCAGCACAATACCCAGAAAAGAAACATAGAGAGTATTAATAATACCCATTAAAAAAGCATAACCATACGAATCTGCTGGGGAATAAGGCAGCAGAGAATTGCTGATGGGCATCCCTGATTCCAGGGATAAAAAACCAAATCCTGAGGCAATGTTCCGGGCTTCGAGATTCGCCTGTGTATTGACTAAAAGTCCATTCGCAGCATAAAAAATTATGCCTATGACAGCCGCCTGGAGGACCAGGGTTGTAATGAGGGGCTTTGAGAGCGAAAACACAGGTCGTTTCAAAAGATCTGCCTTGGTAATTTCTCTATATCTGACAGAAAACCATTATCTCAGCATTTTCTGTTAACAATCCGAAAGGAGCCGGATCAGCCCCTTTTTACTGGAGCCTGACCGAGAACACATCCTCAAGCAATCTCCTGATGGGTACTTTGAAAAATCAGACTCTACAAAGTACCCTGATATGAATTTACCGGATAGGCAGCGCGTAATGAAGTCCACCCTGGGTCCATAATTTATTAACTCCACGAGGGATGTTCAACTTCGTTGACGGGCCAAAATGGCGGTCATAGATCTCACCATAGTTACCTACTGCCTGTATTGCGCGAACCATCCAGTCTTTATCAAGTCCCAGATAGCTGCCGGTATCACCGGATTTACCAAGCATACGCTGAACAACAGGATTGTTTGATTTTTCTTTCATTTCCAGAACATTAGCTGCAGTAACCCCATACTCTTCCGC
>CAXMTO010000507.1:0-8790 GCA_964196355.1 uncultured Myxococcota bacterium | reverse complement strand
CTCAGGTTTTAAGTGATTCATAGACTTACATGATTATGGCAGCTAACGTCCATTATCACCGACTGGCCGTGGCATTACCTGCTAACTTAGAGCGTGGGAACCAAGCTTGAGTAACCTCTGAAAAACGCGCGTGCTCGCCAGTCCGGTGTATAAAATTGTTATGTGATATTTTCTTCATCTTTTATTCTATTCGCCTTATTTTGTGTTTTTCTCTTTCTTTTTTGGGCATCACTGACTTCTAATGGCCTAGTGTCATCAGGTAATTTTTTTCTGAAACGTTTTTCATAAAGCTCTTCAATATAGTCCGGTAGAGCCACTTTCCACTGTTCTTGTTTGTAGTTTGCCATGCCACCGAACTTTTTAGGATTTAATCCTAATTCTCGAGCCATTTGTATTTGGGCGTGAGACAAATGGTATTTCTTTCTTGCCTCTATCCATGGTCTCAATTTGTTCGGAATAAAACCGTTCTTTGGCATATCTATTCCCGATTCTTTTTCACGGTCTAATTACTATAAAATGATGTCCTGTTTCTGTTTTATCTGAAAAATCTTCTTCTTTTAGGTTGAAATCAATTCTGTTAGCAAGCGGATAAAACCGATTATATGACTGTTCATCAAAAGCATACGGTGCACCCATTTTCATTCCTTTAATAATTTCACCAAATCTGGGTTTCTTTATTGTAGTATTCCTTGATGATTTTATTGAAATTGAATTTATATAATTTCTCATATCTTGTTCAGATCCAGAGATCACGCAGGCATCGCCATCGCATATCACTTGAGTTGGCGAACTGAAAGCGAAATAGCCAATTACTTTACTATCGATATCAAGATTCATGTTTATTCCTATTCTATCTGTATTTCATTTTACACATAACGTATAATATACGGCAGCCGCTTTTTTGGTAAACATCGGTCGGCCTTCACTTTTTCTACACTTTAACTTTCTACCTTCTGGGTTGCCTTGTATACAACATTATCCTGCGTTTTATTCGATTCACTCCTATCCATGAATAGGAATGATAGAAATATTCTATAATGGTAACTGAAGTAGGAAACGTATACGGGCTCAAGTAGTTAGGCGTTCGTAAGCCGCTTTATCCGGAATATTCCTGTTATTGCGGCCGTCGTATATCAGGGGATTTCAATATTTCCCTGGCACAACCCAACTGGAATAGATTTTCAGCAGTCAACATATTTCCACTATATCCTAACTTGAAATCTAAGTCTAAAGCTAAAAGATGCTCCTAGACAATCGATATTATCTAGAAATATGAGTGATTTTGCCCTCCAGTACCTCAGCCGGGTGCTGGTACACACCCACTGGCTAGTAATAACCAATTTCTTCCCGATTTAAGGGATTTCCGAGGTTGTGGATTTATCTTTTCACGACAGGAATAATATCTGGCAATAGATAAACAATATCCTACTCGATTAAACACTTCTTTAGCGCCCGTCATATCTTGATGGTTGACTCGGTTACTAAAAACCATCAATGAAGGTGTAACCTGTTATACAGTCTGACAATGAATAGTTTTTCCATACACGATATAAAACTAAAAAATCACCATTTTTTTGGGTATTCTGTGTTCAGTTACGCAGACAGTTCCGTGAAAAGTGTAGATTAAGATGCAGAAATAGTATAATACTGGTGGAGTATTTTTGAAGAATTTGCTCGTTGGTTCATATCTAGACATCTTTTGTCAAGCAGTTACTTCAAGCCCGGTAAAGCAACAAATCTGGGCGACAAAAGATTCCGACTTCGTTGGAAGCGAAAAGAACTCAAGAAGAAGCGGTGCACTATAATAATCTTTACACTTCGGTGTCGAGATTCCCGTTTCCATGACCTCTACGAGAGGATGTTTTAATGTGTGGCTTGAGCGGCAAAGTCAACCTGCGAAATAGCATGAAGTGCGCACATTGCGATAATTATTACTAACACTCGCATCCAAGGCCCCCATCTTTGATGGAAATCTTGCACGTGCTATGTTTTAGCGTAACAAGAAAAGCCTGACACACAAAATGGCCATCAACTTAAATGTCTGTTTTCTTAGGGACATCGTGCAGTGACTGATGAGACATTGCACGCAACGAAAAATAATGAAAAATCAAGGAAAAAGGAGGCTAATGACATGAGTAAGTTCAGAGCTCTAATCGGAGCTGCTATAATCGTTTCAGTTGTTGTATCAAGTGCTTTTGCCGATGGAGGCACATTCCGTCAAACCCATGAGGTGTCTTATGGGGGCTCAGAAAATGCAGACCCAATTTCGCCCAATCCTTTTTGGCAATTAACAGAAAAAATTATGAGCCGACTTATCAGGCCTGACGCAAAAGGTCAACCATCACCAAATCTTGCTACTTCCTGGTCGGCTAATGAAAATGCTACGGAATGGACCCTTTTATTACGTGAAGGTGTGAAGTTCCATGATGGATCAACTTTTGATGGTGCTGATGTAGTCTATTCATTAAACCGCATTTCCGACCCTAAATTAGACTCTCCTGTTCGGTCTGTGCTGGCAGTGGTGGAATCAGTCAAGGCAGTGAATCCTTCAACCGTCAAGATTAAACTATCTGCCGGTCATGCTGATTTACCCATGCTGCTGATGGATTATCGCATTCGTATCATTCCTGAAGGCTCCGGTGATACCATTGCAACGGCTGGTATCGGGACGGGGCCGTTCATTTTGGAAACACTCGATGTTGAGGGAACAACCGTATTGAAAGCCAATCCTGACTATTGGGAAGGTGCACCTAAAATTTCCAAAATTGAAATCATCGGGATTCCAGATGCCCAGGCGCGACTTCAGGCATTGCTGAGCGGCCAGGTCGATATGCTGCGTCATCTTTCTGTTCAGGACAAGGCTATTTTGGAGAAAAGTTCAAAATTTGAAATCCAAAGCGTTAATACTGGGGACTGGCAGGGGATCGCATTCCGAACGGATGTTAAACCATTTTCCGATTTACGCGTTCGCAAGGCATTGCGAATCGTTGCAGACCGTCAAGAAATCGTTAATCTGGTTCTCGGCTCCGATGGCGGAGCGGTTGCATGCGACAATCCTGTTTGGTTAGGGGATCAATATCATGCATCAATCGACTGTCCACAACAGGTCGACGAAGCTAGACGTCTTCTTGCTGAAGCTGGTTTTCCCGATGGTATCGAGATTGATGTTATCACCAGCGACCTGAAAAGCTCGTGGTTAAACCTGGTTCAGGTTTATCAGCAGCAAGCAGCAAAAGCCGGCATCAAAGTTAATCTGGTGAAAGCGGCAGCCGATGGTTTTTGGAATGATGTCTGGATGAAGGAACCGGCCGTTACAACCGCATGGGGACAGCGTCCGGCAGATCAGATCCTGAACGAAGCTTTTAGAAGCACAGCAAAATGGAATGAAACATTCTTTAAAAACGTCGACTTTGATAAAAAACTCGATAGTGCACGGCAGGAGCTTGATAAAAGCAAACGCATAATGCTTTATCACGACTTGCAAAAGATTCTGTTTGATCAAGGTGGTACATTTATCCCTTTCCACCTGAATCAGATTGTTGCTGTTAATAAACGAGTGCACGGATTGGAACCGGTTTTTGATGATGGTGTTCGCTATCATCTGTTAACTATAGAGGAATAGGGAGAGTTACCTGAAAGATCCGCTGTAGAGCGGTCTCCAACAGCGGATACCCATCATGCTTTTGAGGGATAAAATGACTCACTATTTATCCCTCAGACGTCTTTTTGCGTAAGTGCCGGTAACAAATTTATAGTTTATTTGATTTATTCCGTTTGCCAGGGCTTGGTTATTGTCTTGGTGATGGGAACCTGTTTGGCGTGTCGAATATTTTTAGATGGAGAATGTGGGTATGGTGAAAATGATTTACCAAAGAATATTCCTGGGGTTTCTAACACTTGTGTTGGTGTCCGGGATTGTTTTTGGAGTTATTGAAATCCTGCCCGGCGATTCATGCACAGCCTTTCTTGGACGAATGGCACAGGGAACCCGCCTCGAAAATTGTCGGCAGGAGTTCGGTTTAGACCGTCCCGCAATCACACGATATGCCGATTGGGCAACCAACATGTTACAAGGTGATTTCGGCATGTCGATTAAACGCAAGAAACCGGTAGTTGATGTCATTTTACCGCGCTTGCGTAACACCGCCTTGTTAGGTCTCTCTGCTGCAATGCTTGGCGTTCCGCTCGCTATCTTTCTAGGTGTGGTATCGGGCTTATGGCGTGATCGAAAACTTGACCTTTGGGTATCCACCGGGGCAATTTTTGCGATGACTGTTCCCGAATTTGTAACCGCAACATTAATGATATTGTTTTTTAGCGTCTGGCTTGATTGGTTGCCGGGAATTGTCACGACCCGACCAGATGCGCCTGTAATGGAGTTTTTATCCGGAATCATACTGCCTGTTATCTCTTTGTCTCTTGTCATGACCGCTCATATTTTACGCATGGTGCGCACAACCGTAATTGAAGTGATGACCAGCGATTTTATCCAGATGGCACGCCTTAAAGGTGTACCTTACTGGCGAATGGTATTTTATCATGTCCTGCCCAGTGCACTGTTACCGACGATCAATTTAGTTGCTATGACAATCGCTTGGCTCCTAGGAGGAGTCGTTGTAATTGAGGTGGTCTTTAACTATCCCGGGCTCGGTCGGTTGATGGTTAATGCCGTTTCTGATCGCGATTTGACGATGGTGCAGTCCATAGCACTCATCCTCGCTGCGGTATATGTTGCACTCAACCTTTTGGCCGATTTGTTGGTGTTGGTTGCAAACCCACGTTTAAGAACCATGAGGACGTGAGGAGCCCAAAAAGTATGCACAATCATAATGTCTTTAAGAAACTGGTAATAATTATTAATGGAATGTTGAACCGTCCCTCAGGAAAAATCGGTCTACTGCTCGTTGGCGGGCATATTCTTTTAGCACTCATCTCACCGCTGATCGTTCCATTTGATTCTGGGGTGATGGCTTTTGACCTTGTCATGACAGCACCCTCTGGTGCTCATTGGTTTGGTGCTGATGCACTTGGACGCGATGTACTGACACGTACCATGCTTGGAGGGAGGCAAGCCCTTTTCGTAACATGTTTTTCCGCGATTATTGCCGTTTTTTGGGGGGGATTGTCAGGACTGTTCTTTGGTCTTGTAGGCGGACGAATAGATGCCATACTCATGCGAGTCGTAGACGCTTTTATGTCTATTCCGTGGATATTGTTTTTGCTGTTAATCGTTGCTATGGTCGGCACAGGGCCTATGGTGCTGATCCCAACATTGGGGTTTTTCTATGGCATTCCTGTTATCAGAATAGCGCGTGCGGCAACTCATGACGTGGTCGCTCGAGATTTTATAACTGCAGCACGTGCCCGTGGTGAAAAGACGCTTACAATCGTTAAAAAGGAGCTTCTCCCTAATATTCTTGATGTTTTATTGGTTGAAGGAGCAATGCGATGGTCCTGGATGTTGCTGGCTTTTAGCTCGTTGTCATTCCTTGGTTTTGGTGTATCACCCCCGACCCCTGATTGGGGATTAATGATATCTGACTCACGATCCATCATGTCAATTGCACCTTGGACGGCATTGGCACCTGTTGTTGCTCTGAGTTCGTTGATTGTCGGCCTTAATCTCTGTGCTGATTCCTTGGCGAAAGCTTTGGGCGTTGATCGCGCTCAACAAGTACCAGTTTAATCATAATGCAAAATGCTGAAATACAAGTAAGTAACTTAAGTGTCGGATATACAAACCAGGCCGGTTTGAAAGTTCCGATCCTTCGCAATGTAAACCTGTCTTTGAAGCGCGGGGAGACGATAGGCCTTGTTGGCGAGTCGGGTTCCGGTAAAAGTACCCTTGCGCTAGCCATGATGGGTTACCTTAAAATTGGTTTGCAGGTTTTGGAAGGTTCATCTCTGTTTGGCGATATCGATATTTTTGAGATGGATGAAAAAAGATTGGGATCTATTCGAGGCGGAAAACTAGGTCTCGTTCCACAAAATGCGGGCCAGTCTCTGACACCAACCAGCAAAATCGGCAAGCAAATTTCGGAGTCTCTGAGACTACATACAACATTTCCAAAAACAAGATGGGAAGAACGCATTATACAACTACTGACCCAGGTCCGGTTGGCCCATCCCGAAGAGTTATTGTCACGTTACCCTCACGAACTCTCCGGTGGGCAGCAACAACGTGTTGCCGTTGCAATGGCACTTGCAGGCGAACCAGAGGTCTTGTTACTTGATGAACCGACCACCGGTCTTGATGTCACAACTCAGGCTCATATTCTGCAGTTATTAAAAGATTTGGCTCAAGAGACTGGAACTGCGATGGTCTATATCAGTCATGATTTGGGTGCAGTGGCCCAGGTTTGCAGCCGTGTTGCTGTAATGTATGCGGGAGAAATAGTGCTCGAGGGACAAACCCGTCAGGTTCTTCAAACGCCAACCCACCCCTATGTTCGTGGCCTGTTGAGGTCAATTCCACAGCTCAAGGAAGCTGGTGTCCCAGCCTCCATGCCAGGTATCCCACCGATACCTGGTCAAGTTGGTAAGGGATGTGCTTTTGCCGATCGCTGTTCCATGGCGCAAGATATATGCAGAAATGAAAGACCCATCTTGGAAGAAAGTGCTAACAAGGAAATGGTCCGTTGTCATCTACATAAGAATATTGAAAAGTTTTCGAAGCACAGTTTGGCAAAACAAGATGAAAGGCCGAACCTTCCTGATCAAGCAGAATTGCTCATGCTGGACGAGGTCGCAATCAGTTATGCCAAACCTAGCTTGGTGGGCCAACTACTTGGCCGAAAATCAAGTTCCATACCGACCGTAGAATCTATCGACTTAAAATTGATATCTGGAGAAACGATAGGGTTGGTTGGTGAATCAGGCAGTGGAAAATCAACAATTCTCCGTGCAATTGCAGGCCTGAAGACAATATCAGAAGGCCATATCTCCTATAAAGGCACTAGTTCGCTGGATGGATTGGTTGAGACCAGATCAAAATCTTTACTGAAGAGTATCCAGCTCATCTTTCAAAATCCCGACGCCTCACTTAATCCACGCCAAACAGTGGCCGAGATCCTTGCAATGCCTCTGAAACTCTATTTTGACCTTAATGGTGAGGAGTTGCATACACGCAGTGTAGCCTTGCTCAATCAGGTTCGCCTGGGGGCTCACTATCTGGACCGCTTACCCAGTCAATTATCGGGGGGAGAAAAACAGCGCGTTGCCGTGGCACGAGCCTTTGCCGCAGAACCGGAACTAATATTGTGCGATGAGGTGACATCGGCCCTTGATGTGTCAGTGCAGGCGGCTCTTCTTAGACTGTTAGTAGACCTTCAGAAAGAACAGAATACCACCTATATTTTTGTTTCGCATGATTTGGCGGTTGTACGGGTCCTGGCAGACAGGGTAGCCGTTCTTTATTTGGGCAGAATTTGTGAATTGGGACCTGTTGCTAATGTCTATCGTCCACCCTTTCATCCCTATACCGAAATGCTGCTGGGCGCAGTTGTAACGCCTGACCCGGACACTCAGCCAACACTAACAAGTGGTGATGCAGTAGAGCTATCCCCGCCAGGAAAAGGATGTCCCTTCCAGCGGCGTTGCCCACGTACATTAGGGATTATCTGTAAAAACGAAACGCCTCCCTGGCAGGTTATTGACAAAGGCCACGCAATTCGCTGTCATATTCCCTTGGAAACCCTGTGATTTAGACAGTTCACTGTTAATTACATCTCAAGATTTATGTGAGCATGCGTATCATTCCTAGGTTATAGTCAGTTGCACCGATATCAAAGCGAATCTCATCAAGGCCCGCATCCCGTAATTGCGTTAGGATGTCAACCGTTGCAAGTGTGCCGTTGGTGTAAAGCCAGACATGCATGGCCGAACCAAAACGATTTTTGATTGCTCTGATAAAGGAGAGTGAGCGCCCCAGGGTTAAGAGGGGCTCCCCGCCACTGATACTTGCCCCCGTAAAGCAGAATCGTTCTAGATAGGCCACATAATCGGCGGGCTGACCAAACTCAACAGAGTTGGTGGTCGGTACTCCTACCTCGTCCTGGGAGGTTGGACAATAAGAACAATGACAATTACATTTACCGCTGATGAAAAGACATGACCAGCCACCTTCCGTGCAGATCCGGCATCCAGGTGACAGCCTGCGGGTATAGAGTTTGGTGCCGAGGAAGCCGCTGACTACGGTTTCCTAACCGTTCCCCGGCTTATCTGAAAAAAATAAGACTTAAAAAGCAGCATTTCGCCTAAAAGATTTTTCCATTGAGCGCCAGTAATTTTTGAAATTTACTTGAATTACAATGAGAGCCAAGATGCTCCTTTTGAGATGTGTTTTCTGGGCATGATTGAATTCAACCTGATCAGGAAACATCTCAAGCCACTCTCAATCTGGACAAACTAAAGATTTACAGGAATAAGGTCAACATCAGGAATTTCCCCCGAAGCAGTAACCTCACAGTAGGTATATCAAGTAGAGGTAGGCACATACTCGGTGAAGAGAAGTCTGGCCAAGATTCCGTCCTTGTGAATGCTTCATGTTTGACGAAAAAGACCCAGCATATTGATGGGTCTTTGCAATGGTCGATATTAAGAAGTTATCACTGCTGGACAACGTTCTCTGCGGAAGGTCCTTTTGGGCCGTCGACAACATCGAAGGTCACCCGTGCGCCTTCCTGGAGGGATTTGAAACCCTCGGACTGAATTGCGGAATGATGAACAAATGCATCTTTGCCGCCGTCCATCTCAATAAAACCAAAACCTTTAGCATCGTTAAACCACTTT
>CAXMTO010000506.1:0-3902 GCA_964196355.1 uncultured Myxococcota bacterium | reverse complement strand
CAGGGACAGTCCGCAGCTGAACAATCTGCTCTGGATCCATCCAGCAGTGCTGATAGCAAGATGTCTTCCATGGCTGATGATTTTTCATTTTCTGGCTACGACAAGCAGCGTATCAGCGTAGATTTTTACAAGATTGATATTCACAATGTGTTTCGGCTCTTTCGACAAATTACAGCTCTCAATATTATCGTGGACGAAGGCGTGAAGGGCTCGCTGACGCTGGCTCTTTCCGACGTGCCGTGGGATTTTGCCCTCGATATTATCCTCAATTTAATGAACCTTAAAAAAGAAGAGCGATTCAATACAGTCGTAATTTATCCTGCAAAGAAAAAATTTGTCTGGCCGACCCGTGCAGAGGATAATTTGGCTTTTGAAGCCAAAGTTGATGTTATCGAAGAAGAGTCCCTGGTTGTCGAACAAACCGCCACCATCTCACAAGAAATCATGCAGGCCAAAGGGTATATAGCAGAAGCCCAAATGCTTGGCAAAACTGAAGATTATGAAGAGGCTGCTCTCCTCTATACCAAAGCCTGGGAACTCTGGCCGGATAACATAAAGCTGTCAAACCGCCTGGCCACACTCTACCTTGTACATTTGGGTATGAACGCCAAGGCGGTTCACTATGCCCAGGAAAGTTTGAATATCGACCCACAGAACAGCTTTGCCGCACTCTACGCAGCCATTGGATCTGCAAATATGCAAAGAATATCTGAAGCTTCCGAATACTTTGCTCAAAGTATAAGTCAATCCCCACCAATGAAGGAAGCTCTTATCAGTTACGCCACTTTCAGTGAAAACAACAGCCAGAATGATGCAGCTCTGAAGCTTCTGGACAAATATCATTCTCATTTCGGAGAAACTGTCGATACAATGGTAGCTAAGGCGAGAATCCTTGATAAACTTGGTCTCAGGAAAGATGCGGCACAGCAGTATGTGGCTCTTCTTGGCTCCGGCTTTCAATTACGTCCGGATCTCAAGAAATATATCCAGAGCCGCCTGGCAGAAACAAATTAACCCCTAAATAGACAAAGAATAAATCGTCACTCACCTGAGTTTTATTTAATTTCAGTCCAAGAGGTTTTTATGAAGTCCGTAAAAAACATTTTCCTTATCAGTAGCCTCTTGCTACTCTCGCTTTTCCTCACTTCCTGCGTGACGGATGCGCCGCCTCAAAAGCAGGACGCACAGCTCGCTGGTGAGCCTGAAGCAGTGCCAGCGGTCCCTATACCACCGGCTGTGCTGCCAGTGCGTTACCAGACGGCTTCCTATCTCGTCGATAAAGAAGAGCTGGACGATATCACAATGGCGGAAGAGAGCAAAATCAAGGTTGGAGCCCGAATCACGTCTACCAGAGGTCCACAGCCACTCTCGGACATTTTAAAACGTCTCGCTGCTCTTAAGAAAATGACAGTTTCCTGGGCCAGCGATGTCGACCAGAATGTCCTTGTTGATGTGAATATCGGTGCAGATGATGACTTCTATCTGGCAATTGACAACCTCTTAAGACAGGTTGATTACTATCATGAAATAGAGGGTTCTACCATTGTTGTCAGGTACAAGGAAACGAGGCAGTTTCACCTTGCCATGCCTTTTACAAAACATGTCTATGAAACGGCGACAGGTGGAAACGTTTTAGGCAGTAATGACGCAGCAAGTAATATCGAGGGAACGATCCGTCTGGATTCAAGAGGCAATGAATTTGATATCTGGAGGAATGTTGAACTTAATATGAAGGCAATCCTTGATGTGTGGACGACCAAGGCTGGCACCACTTCAGGAAGAACCGCGGCGGTAACTAATTCTGGAATAGTTGTCGGTTCAAATGCTGCAGGGAGTTCAGAAGAAAGAGCTGCCATGAATTTGAGTGCGACCAGACAGGTCTCGGCAACAGGTAACAAATACACCATTGACAAACCTGTGGGCATCA
Source organism: uncultured Myxococcota bacterium (assembly GCA_964196355.1). Lineage (GTDB taxonomy): Bacteria > Desulfobacterota > Desulfobulbia > Desulfobulbales > Desulfocapsaceae > Desulfomarina. Next base: position 1,975 of record CAXMTO010000506.1, on the reverse strand, counting down.
TAACTGTACATGCACCACGACCGCTCCTTAATAAATTAGAAGTTTATTTTGATAACCTTAAAAAAGAATTATATAAACAAGTCTCTATTGAAGCAAAAATCCTTGAAGTACACCTGGATAGCCATTCTTCCATAGGTCTCAACTGGAACCAGCTTCTTGAAAATCTTGCAGTTGCAGGTGGGATAGGTACATATGGGAAAACCTATGACCGGAATATCACGGATACCAGCAATGGGTCTGAATCGAGATCTAATTCGTATGCTGATACAGAAACACGAACCAAAACGCGCAACAGGGCCTTTGATTACGACACGGGGCTGAGCTCTGGCGATACTGGTACCAATGTTTTTAATGGTATTGTCAATAGCGCAGTTGGTAATGCTGCAGCATCAGGAGCTACAACTGCAACCATCATTACAAACGGCCTTACAAAAGGCGTCACTGGAGCAATTTCTCTTGCGGCATTCTCCTTTGACTCATTCCTTAATGCTGTCAGCGAACAAGGCCAGACCACCATACTTGCTAATCCCAAAATCAGTGTCTTAAATGGACAGCCTGCACTTATTACTGTAGGTCGCAATGTTACCTATATAGAAGAAATCACAGTAGATTCGGGAACCACTGATTCCCCCGGCGATAAATTTAGTGCGACAACTGCAAGGGTAATGTCCGGAGTTGGTCTGTCATTAACTGCTAATATACTTGATGATAATCAGATCATCTTAAATCTTGTACCGGTTACATCAGAGATACAGGAACCGATTGAATACAAACAAATTGGAGCTGGGGAAATTGGCCTTCCAATAATCAACATCCGGGAAATGAGTACTACTGTTAAGGTCCAGGATGAAGAAATGCTTGTAATTGGTGGATTAATTTCAAGTATTGACGAGAAGGATGGAAGTTTTATACCCGGCACCAGTAAGATTCCATTCTTCAAATATCTCTTCGGATTTGAAGAAAAAACGGCAAGAAAACGGGAGCTTATCATTTTGCTCAAACCAAAAATAATGTAAGTCTTTCGGTATATTTACTACCACGATTGAACTAGAATTCTCACGGAGAAAATTATGCAGAAGCTCAAATACCTATTCTATCTGCTGTCAGCGGTACTCATTGCGGGTTGCGGCCAGACTGTTGTTGAGACCCTTCATGTACCAGACCCTCCAAATCCCAATGCCCCAGGCAAAGGGCAGACCATTGTCATCCTCCCTTTTGCTGACTATACTTCCGCAGATGATATTGCTGGTGCCTATCGGCGAAACCTCTCAATCACTGAAGCCATAACCGATAGACTGGTTGCAAATGGTTTTGGTATGGCGATCCAGGAAGATGTATTTGATTACCTTGTCGATCAGAGTATTATTGATATCGTCGCCTACGAGGGAAAACACACTGAAAGTTTATCTGCTGAACTTGATAGTGACTGGTCTGACCTTATGAAGACTCAGTTGCAGGGCTATATTGAGCTCCAGAAAAGGCATTCAGGTAAATCGATCAGTGGAAGCCCGGGAACTCACGCTCTTGACTCAAAAACTATCGCAAAGTTAGGCCGCAAATTCAACGCAGATTTGATCGTTCGCGGAAGAATTCTTGAATACAAAACCAGGCAGGAAGCAACATGGGCTCCATGGAAAAAGGGTCTGTTACCATTTATCAATGGCGGCACCAACAGAATTCTTAACGGATTCGCGAGTTCAGACGCTTATGATCAAAGAAATGAGGCTCTTACCGGAATGCTTATCGGTGGTATCATCGGCTACAATAACGCTACTGTTCCCTGGGGTACTGATAAAACCTTCTGGGGAATGTCAGACGGAATGGCTAATACCGTTTTTTGGGCGGGTGCAGGCGCTGCCGCTGGAATGGTCTCTCATTCAAGCGGCCAAGTTGATCAGGCTGCGGTACAAATGCGGGTATGGGTCCAGGAAGCAGCTACTGGAAACGTTATATGGACGAACAGGGTAAGGGTTCT
>CAXMTO010000505.1:0-19758 GCA_964196355.1 uncultured Myxococcota bacterium | reverse complement strand
AACAATCTCGTGCACTGGAAGAAGTGGTTAAGTAGACATCTCATCAACCACCTCTCACCTGGACGGAGTTGATATTTAAAGGCTCCAAACTTTTTACCAGTCTAAATGTGACAATTCAACTCAGTACAGGCGGTCAATTTTCTCGCGATCTTTCAAAAGAAATAGGGATGGACCTTGACGATTGTTCCCAAACAGAAAGTGAGAGTTTGCTGTTAACGGTACTGTTCACATCCAGGGCTGCAGGGTTTTCCCAAGGCCAATACGAGGAGAAGATCTGGTTCGACAAGACGGCTGCTCGCCCGCACAGTCGTATTCGTATGAGCAGTGACGATACCCCTTGGATAAAGAGCTATTGCTGGGAGAAAAAAGGGGTTCGCAGACAGAAAATTCAACCTGAAAATACGAGTGAAATGAAAGAGGCGCCAGCCAAATGGACGAAGCATACTGAAGCCTTTTATATGTATCCTGAGAAGGCTGCAGAATGTGAAGCGATATCAGACCCGTCTCTCATTTTAGTTCTACTGTCTAACATTGAACCAGACAGCCAGTCAAATCCTCACAATATTTGTGTATTTGGCAAGAAGCAACTGCATCGACTCACAATAAAAGAAGAAAAATCTCCACCGCTGAAAGTTGCCTACAAGGAACGGTCTTTATCTCAGGAGACAGCCATAGAAGGGCAGATATATCCGCTTGTTTTTTCAATTAGCACGGAAAACATTACGCCGGAGACTACGGGACCGGAAACATTTTCATTCCTTGGATTGCAAAAGGACATCCGTATATACGTTGATTCTGAAAAGCGGCTGCCGGTGAGAATAAGCGGCACCAATAACAGCATTGGGCGTCTTGTGTTGGATCTCAGGACTCACTCAAGATAAATTGCTGTTCTGTAAAGCGCTGAGTGTCTGCAGATACAACCTTGGTGAGAGTTTACGGGGTTTTTGCAACAATCTGTTGGACAAGATTCCAGTCTTGGACCGAGTCGACGTCAATGGCAGCCTCTGGATATGGCATGACTACAACACCGGCTCTGCAACCTAATCGATGAGATATCTTCTCCATGGCATCAGGCAGGGTCAGGCCTCCTACCAGGTAGCGTAAGACTGTTATCCAGCCTAAGGCACTGATGACCCGCAAGGGATTCTTGCGCTGTTGTTCAATCCGGCGCCAGAAAGTTGGTACCGTTCTGGCCTTTGGCGTGAGAAAGGCAAACAGATTACAGGAGCAGTATGTTCCATCCTTAAATCGATAACCTGTCCTGGTTGTTTGTGGATAGGCTGCCATAACTGTTTCATATGGAGCTAAAGCGATGACAACATCACATCCCGACTCTTGTGCTCGATGACAGAAATAATCAACGATCTCCGGGGTCAACATGGCATGATCACTGGTAGTTAAGAGGACGGGATTCTCTTGAGGCAGTGATTTTATACTCTCATAAGCACTCAAGCTTGGCGTGGCCTGGTTTTCAATCCAAGCCGCCTTACCGGACGCAAGATAAGCGCCTAATTCCGGTTCCTGATCAATAATCGTTCTGGGGGGGCCGCAGAGCAGCTTGTCTCCAACTTTGCAGGACAACGCCAATGCATTAAGAACCCTGAAAATCATGGGAATTTCGTCAACTGGAGCGAGCGATTTACAGAGAACACCTGCGGCCTCAGCGACAGGATTGTCCGTTTCTCTGTCTGCCGCAAGGATAATCGCCGTGAATTGTTGCTGCTCAGTGTCCATTATACCTTGATAAAAAGTTCGGGCTCCAGTTCAGGGCCATATGGTTCGATCACTGTTGGAGGACAAAACTTCCAACACCGGTTAACGGTAAAAATTCCTGCATTCTTTTCAGTACCAGCTTGATGGGTATAAGTACCTTGGAGGTATATGTAACCACATAATTTTAAGATACATTACTCAGTCTCTTGTTTTTTACACCCCTCAAGGGGGTACTGAAGGGAGTGACTGGGTTTCTGGAGTAAGGTACTAAAAATAAAGGTTGAGTTCCAATACGGATCTCAAATTTTATACCCCGAAGACCATACTTCAGCTCGCCACCTTATTCAAGTTATCGGGTATTGGCCTGTTTTAATATGCGTGAAACAAGGTGATATTCTGTCCGGCGTGGATTTTTTGTTCAAATTCTGGTAGAAATGTCTCATCTATCTTCTTCTTGCCATTTGGTTCTATGAGCATTATGGATAAAAGATTTTAATAAAACGGACCAGGAAGTTACGAGAAGATTCGAAAACCGAACTGGAAAAACAGAAAAGGTATTGCCTGAGCTTGACGACCAGGCTGTTCAATTATCTGGTTTACTGCACATAAGTCCTTCACCGGGTTTTATGGTTTTTTACTGGATTATGCACAGGGGCAACCGACGACGACAAATGGGGAGCTTCATATGAAGGTGATTATCTTAAGCGCCGGGCAAGGCAAGCGCTTATTGCCAATGACAGCCAAGATACCAAAATGCCTCCTGGAGATACAGGGCAAAACACTCATTGATTGGCAAATTGGAGAACTGCAAAAATGCGGTATCGATCAAATAACAGTGGTCACCGGGTATGGGGCTGATAAAGTTGAATCTTTACTGCAAGAAAATTATGGCAGGCAGAGTATAAAGACTCATTACAATCCGGACTATGCAACAACCGACAACCTGGTGAGTTGCTGGAAGGTACGTAAGGAAATGAATGAAGACTTTATTATATTGAATGGAGATACCCTGTTTGAAGCAGCAGCGCTCAAGTCTCTTCTTGCATCCGCTCATAACCCGATAACCGTTGCCATTAACCATAAAGACACTTACGACACTGATGACATGAAAGTCAGTCTGGCAGAAACTCGACTCCTCAGAGTCGGTAAAGATATACCGCCAGACGAAATTCACGGAGAATCCATTGGTATGATACTTTTTCGCGGTGACGGGCCGATGATTTTCCGTAATGGTCTGGAAAGGGCTCTGAGTGATACAACATCCGTTCACAGCTGGTATCTCTCGGTAATTGATTCTATAGCCCGGGAAAAAACAGTGTTAACATGCTCGATCAAAGGATTGCTGTGGTGTGAAGTTGACTACCTGGCAGACCTGAAGAGGGCCGGCAGTGTAGTTGCCGGCTTTCCCGCAGAAGGTGATTTTTCCAATGCTGCGGGAGACCGTGAACGACTGAAAACAACAGTACCTTAATCATGGATAGCATCTTTCTCCTAACACCGGTTAACGGTAAAAATCCCTGTGCTCTTTTCAGTACCAGCTTGATGGGTATAAGTACCTTGGTGGTATATGTAACCACATAATATCAAGAGACATTCCTCGGTTTCTTGTTTTTTATTACAGAAATTCAGAAGTAAGGTACTAATGGTTTGGCTTTCATCATGAGCGTGCCAGAAAATGGATAAACATGATTATTGATCGGTACATCATTCGAGAAATTGTCAGGCCCACACTGATAATATGTACGGTGCTGGTGTTTATCTTTGGCTGTTATATCTCCACCCGCTACGGGGAAGATGCGGTCCATGGATTGTTGCCGGGCACTTCAGTGTTTCAATTGATTTTACTCCGCATAGTCATTGCCCTTGAGGTGCTGCTGCCAACAACCTTCTACCTGTCCGTTGTGATCGCTCTCGGTCGTCTGTATAGGGATACAGAGTTAACCGCCATGTTTGCCTGCGGCATAAGCATGGCAAAGGTTGTTAAGTCAGTTTTTGTTGTCTCCATAATAGGAGGTTTGATTGTTGCCTGCTTGTCCCTTTTTATAAGGCCCTGGGCCTGGGACCAGTTCTTCCGTATAAAGGCACAGGCAAAGATAAATTTTGACATGACCAGAATGAATGGTGGGCACTTTTATGAAACAGGTGGCGGTGAACGGGTAATTTTCGCGGACAAAATCGATCATTCAGAGAACCTGGCAGAGGGCGTTTTCATTCAAACAAAGAAGGAAAACTCCGTGCAGATTATCTATGCGAACAAAGCCAGTCAGTTCATGGATGAGTCCACCGGCAAGCCTGTCCTGATAGTTCAGGACGGGCATCTGTATGAATTTTTCAGTCTCAATGAGAATGGTTTGATTTTAGATTTTGAGACTTCTGCAATGCATCTGACACCCGATGAAGTTATTCAGCATGAATATAAGGTTAAATCCGTTGCTACCAGCACATTATTACATTCGAATGATCTGGAGGAAATAGCTGAACTGCAGTGGCGGTTCGCCTCACCGCTGTCGACCATCCTCCTTGCTCTTCTCGCTATACCACTGAGCCGCTCTGCTCCACGTCAGGGGAAGTATGTCAAGGCACCACTTGCAATATTGATATTTGCTGCATATTACAACTTCAGCGCTTTAACAAAAAAATGGGTGTCACAGGGTGCTATTGATACGGTTCCCGGAATTTGGTGGGGACAGTTGTTGCTGTTAGCTCTGATCGTTCTTTTTATATGGCCTCCGGTTTTTTTACTGAACTGGTTAAAGCGATAATATTTGCGATGCGAACACTCGATATATATATAGGTAGAAGCTTTCTCAACTACTTTTTTATCATAATCCTTATCCTGATGGTGCTGTTTAGCCTGTTTGAACTGCTCTCTCAGTTGGATGATGTTGGTATAGGCAGTTATAGTCTGAAGAATGCCTTTACCTTTGTGGCCCTAACGCTTCCAAAGCGTTTACTTGACTTAATGCCTGTAAGTACGCTGCTTGGCGGCATCCTTGCTCTGGGGATGATGGCCGATCATGGTGAACTTGTTGCCATGGAGGCGCTGGGGGTTTCGACTTCAAGAATATGTGCTACGGTATTGGTAACCGGCACGCTTTTGATGTTGGTATCCGGCATTCTGGCTGAGATGGTTGTACCGGGTATGGAGCAGCTGGCTCGAAAATCCCGCGCAAAAGCCATGTCCACTGCAGGTGTTACTTTGACCCAGCAGGGGTTCTGGGTCCGAAGGGGCAATTCGTTCATCCATGTTGACAGTATGTTAAGTGAAGGAGTAGCCGCAAATCTCGAAATTTTTGACTTTGACAATAATGGACGGCTACAGACCCTCACCCATGCGCAAAATGCCGATCTGCAGGATAACGGCCAGTGGGTCCTGCACGACATCACGCAGAAGAGCATCTCGGACAATGAAATCACCACCAGGAAAGTCGAAACGATCACCTTGGATTCTTTTTTAAGTGCCTACCAGGTGAGTGTTCTTGAACTGCCTCCCTACAGCTTATCGACCCCAAACCTTATTCATTACATTAACGCCCTGCATAAGAGTGGCCAGAATGCTGATCAATATTCTATAGCCCTGTGGCGAAAACTCAGTGTACCTCTGACAACCGGAGCCATGGTTTTGCTTTCTCTGAGCTTTGTTTTCGGCTCAACGCGCAGCATCGGCGCAGGGTACCGCATGACCCTGGGTGCCTTTATCGGGGTTGTTCTTTATTTTGCCGATCAGCTGATCATACAGTGGGGCCTGGTGCTTAACATGAGCCCGATCATTACTGCAATGATCCCTGTGCTGTTGATTTCCAGTATTGCATTTGTCAGATTGCGCAGAGTCTTCTAGCGAGGTGGTTTTGTCGGGTCGGTTCAAATTTTTCGTGCGGGAAAGGAGAAATCCTCTTGCCTGCCATCAATAAAACGATACTGATCCAGGGAAAAGAGCCGCTCATTCATCTGGACCTTCCATCCATCAGCTGTAGAGGTGATCTTGTAGAGGTAGTAGCGGGATCGTCGTTCGTCCTTAGGGCTGCGGGAAGATACGGAGGGCGCCCCTATGGCCGGAATTATGCCTGATTGGGTACTCAGATTGGCGTGCACTGTTTCGTGGCTATGACCGAACAGGAGCAGTTCAACTTTATAACGCTCCAGAATGGAACGCAGGGGTGCGGCATCGGTTAAGCTCTTTCGGGTGCTGACGACACCCTGTACCGGCGGGTGGTGGATCAGTATGATGCGGAAAAGAGGTTGGTCGGAAAGATGTTTCAGGATATGTTCCAACTTTGTCAGCTGGTCATCGCCGATTTTTCCGGTGGCGAGATGCAGCCCGCTGGGAAACGCTGTGTTTATACCGATCAAAGCAATTCGGCCACGTATCCGCAAGGTTGGGAAAAGCTCGTCCAGGCTGGTTATCAGTTCGGCCGGTTGCTTCTGCGAATCACCTGCCATATAATCTATCCAATGCACAAAGGTTTTATCCCAGTCCATCTTTACATATGTGTCATGGTTGCCGGGAATGGCAGTGACCCTGCTGGCACTGCCGAGGGATTGCAGCCATATACGGACTGCTTCAAATTCAATAGGCAGGCTCAGTTGAGTTAGATCACCGGTAATTGCAATGTGGTCCGGTTTTGTCCGTTGCAAGTCTTTGGATAGAATGGTAAGAAGTTCATCACTGTGCTCTGCCCCGCGTTTCAGCTTATATCGCAGATAACCAAAGAGTCTCTTGCTAAGAAGATCACTCGTGTTAATGTGATCAACACGGGCGAGATGTGGGTCGGAAAAGTGGGCAAGGACAAAACTTTCCCCGGCGGCTGTAGTTTCAGTCATTTCGTGAACAGTGTTGGTATGTTTTGCAGTATCGGGGATAGTCGAAACCATGGACTATCTATACCGAAGGGAGTCGTTTTTTGTAAAGCCCTATTTCTTCTCTCATCATAAAATCCACTTTTCAGATTCCCGGTTCTTCCAAATTTAGTGGGAATGACAGGGCAGGGGACTTTTAAAAAGAGAATCATTTTGTAACATTACTATTAAATTTAGACCAGTGTCGATATGAGCGTATTTATTTATTTTATTGAGGAGTGCCCTGTTAAGATCTGGGGCCTTACATCTGCAGAGCGTACTGAACGGGTTTTAAAGGGAGCCGTTACAAAGAGTACTGCGGAGGAGTTGAGTGGTTTACAGGAGAGTGATTCAATCCTGATAATGCGTGCTGATTATTTATTCGACGATCGTTTGATAACTTATCTGAGCACAACTGATAACATTATTCTGTACCTGGAGGAGGGACGGCAGGGAAAGGCTGTTGCCGCCAATGTCCCAGGCCATCTTGCCTTGCAGACTCTTGCGGTTATAAATGGAAAAGCCGATGCAGATACCCTGCCCGGAGTGCTTGTTGAGACTCCGGCTACTGTCTCAGTTTCTTTTCAGCAAAAATTGCGTAAATTTGAACCGCCTTTTGTCCTGCCGATTACAGAGGACAAAAAACAGGAACTGGAATGGCGGCTTTTTGACTGGGCGTATAAGGGGATTACAGATTTAGTTACAAAATGGGCATGGCCCCGACCGGCACGCTGGGTTGTCGGACATTGTGTTCGCCTCAGTATCAAACCCAACCATGTTACCCTGGTTGGCCTTCTACTGGTTATACTGGCCGGTGTATCTTTCGCCTATGGCCAGTATGGATGGGGATTGCTGGCCGGATGGATGATGACTTTTTTGGACACCGTAGACGGCAAACTGGCTCGTGTTACTGTAACATCAAGTAATTTTGGCCACTATTTTGACCACCTCACCGACCTGATACACCCCCCGATCTGGTATATGCTGTGGGGGCTCGGTTTAACCGCCGCCCAACTTTCCGTACTGGGCTTTTCACTCAGCACTCTTTTTTATATAATTTTGATCGCTTATGTGGCAGGCCGATTAGTGGAAGGATCTTTCAAATGGTTTCTTGGGGCCAGCTTCGGTATTTTCTGCTGGCAGCCGATTGATTCTTATTTCAGACTGATAACCGCCAGGCGCAATCCGAACATGATATTTTTAACCATAAGCTTCCTGATAGGACGCACGGAACTGGGACTCCTAGCTGTTATTCTGTGGACAGTGGCAACCAGTGCATTTCTCATGGGAAGATTAGCGTTTGCAGGATATGTACGTTCCAGGAGGGGAGCCCTCAGCTCCTGGCTTTCAGATGCTGATAAGCCAATGTATGAAAAGTCCCTTGCCGTGCGGCTGTTTACCCGGCATATTACCAGGTAATTCAGGACAATCTCCTACATCTGTTTTGATTGATATGACACCAGTAAATTGGGGATCCGCCAATAAACCATGTATAGGAGTCCTCACCAACCCTCTGAGCGGCAATAACCGTCGAGGATCGACCCTCTTATCTCAAGTAATAAGTGAACATCCCGAGGTGTTGCAGCAAACGGTTCAAACACCGGAGGATGTATGCGAAGCTCTGATCGAATTTGGTCGTCAGAATGTTAATATTCTAGTCATAAGCGGCGGTGACGGCACGGTTCAGGCAGTTTTGACGATTATATTTGCTCGTCACCCTTTTACTACTCTACCGAAGCTTATAGTGCTGGAGGGTGGTACAACAAACATGATTGCCGGTGACGTAGGTGTATCTGGTAATCAGGATGATGCACTGCGTCGCCTGTTTAAGTGGATACAGGCCGGCCACAGCAATGGCAGTGTCACCAGGATACAACGACCGGTTCTTCGTCTAAGTGTTCCAGGTCATGAGGTGAAATACGGGATGTTTTTCGGTGCTGCCAGCATCAGTCAGGGAATTCAATATTACCGTAGAAACATGCATGATAAGAGACTGCATGGCTTTCCCGGTATATGTATGACCCTTGTCCGTTTTTTGTGGGGAATAATTCGACGACATAACCAGTTTGCCGCCTCTACATATATTAGAGTGAGGTTAAACAACCGGGAGCCGCAACATGAAAAATTTATGCTCCTGTTTGTCAGTACATTGGATAAGCTGTTTTTTGGCTTGCGCCCCTTTTGGGGAATTGAGAGTGGGCCTCTGCGGTATACAGCCATCAGATCAGGTGCCAGGTTTTTTCCCTGGATTCTTCCTTTTTTAGCCAGAGGCCGATTCGCCGCTAAGGGCACGTGGGAAAACGGTTACTCTTCCCATAACGTTGATGAGATAGAACTCGATATTTCTGGCAGTGTTGCTCTGGATGGTGAAATTTACACCCCACAAGCCGGGCAGAAACCAACGCTAATTCAGTACGGCGGTACCGTGACTTTCTTACGGGTATGAATATGGATATCCCGCCAAATCTTTTAAATGCTATTCAGCAGGACCTCGCCAGGCCGTCATCAACCACCGTCAGCCTCCTGGTCAACAAAATTCTGTCACGCTACGGTGAAGCTGTTCAGGCTATATTGTTTTATGGTTCCTGTTTTCATAAAGAGGAAGACCTGGATGGCCTTTTTGATTTATACATTCTTGTGGATTCATATGATTCCGTCAATCGAAACTGGGTGCATTCCGCATTAAACAAGCTGCTGCCGCCTAATGTGTTTTATCTGGAAGAGCCTTATGGGGCCCATACTGTCAGAGCAAAGTACGCCATATTGTCTTTAGCCGATTTACAAAAAGGGACCTCTAAAAGATGGTTCCATTCTTACCTGTGGGCGCGGTTTTGTCAGCCGAGTGCTATGGTTTACGTACGGAATGACCAGGTGGCTGGACAGGTGAGTCTCGCCTTAAGCCAGGCCGTTGTCACCTTCATAGCCAGGGTTTTACCACGCATACCGCAGGATTTTACCATCCGAGAGTTATGGAGCAGGGGGCTCGAACTGACCTATCGGTCTGAGTTTCGTTCAGAGCAACCAAACAAACAGGTTCGATTATTCGATGCAGCACCTGAGTATTTTGAGGACATTACCTGTAAGGCTTTTGATGGTGTGCCCTATCAGGTAGATAAAATTAATGGCCAGAGTACCATCATCTATAATGCGGTAATATCGTACCCGGTCCGGTTTATTTCCCGAATAACCTGGATCACGAGGATAGTGCAGGGAAAGTTCCTGTCAGTACTACGACTTATCAAAGGAACCCTGACATTTGAGGGCGGTGTGGAGTATATTCTATGGAAGATCCAGCGGCATTCAGGCGTCACCTTGGAAGCGAGTCCATTTTTGAAGCGGCACCCTCTTCTTGCAATGTGTGTTTTATCATTCCGCTTATATCGGCGTGGAGGAATTAGATAGTAGTTGTCCATAAATGGCTCTTTTATCCTAACTCTTAACCAAAGAACTTTTATTGAAATTAAATACATGGTTACACCGCCAAGGTACTTATCCCGCTCGTCGGGGTTAGGTAATAAAAACAGAGCAATTCCAGAGGTCATTACACGGAAAATCAGGTATTGACTATTTGCAAAGCAGGATTACTGTACAACGCAAATACGCTATTGCGTTGACAGAGGGAGGTTTTTATTTTAGAAGTGATCTTCAAAAGTAGATGCAAATTCCGCCTGTATTGATTCAAACCACTCTGACAAGAGCGAAATTACGGCCGTTACGGTATCTGTGAAGTCAGTTGTTTATAGATCTGAAGGTGGTAACCGGGATTCAGGGTGTTATATAATTTAAATGAAAGGATGGTACTCGATGGAAGTAAATATTGAAGAGATAAGTACTCTGACCAAGAAAGTTACAGTCACATTACCTGTGGATGTTGTTCAGCCTCAACTCAATGCAGCGTATGACAAATTAAAGAAAGAATCCAAGATGAAAGGTTTTCGTCGAGGTAAGGTCCCTCGTTCAATAATTGTCAAACAATACAAGCCACAAGTAGAAGGCGAGACCGGCGAGAAAATGGTTCAGGATAACTATTTCAACGCCATTGAAAAAGAGGGGATTGATCCTGTCGTTCATCCCGAAGTCAAGAGTGTAAAATATAACGAAGATGGTTCTTTTACCTTCGTAGCGGATGTTGATATTCGACCGGAGTTTGAACTTGGAGAGTATAAAGGACTGGAGATTGAAAAAGTCGATATTCTTGTGACTGACGAGGAAATTCAGACTGAACTTGAAGAGCTTCAGAAAAACATGGCTGTGCTTCAATCGGTTAGTGATCGGGGAATTCAGGAAGGGGATGTCGTAATCGTCGACTTTCAAGGTTATAACGACGATAAGCCCATCCCACAGGTGAAGAGTGAAAATTCTTCAGTTGATGTTGGCAGTGGTGCTATGGGAAAAGAGTTTGAAGATAACCTCCTGGGTATGAAAAAAGATGAGGAGGCAACCCATGAGGTTGATTTTCCTGACACCCATCCAAACCCTGTCCTTAAAGGAAAAAAGGTAGAATTCCATATTACCGTAAAAGATATTAAGGAACGAATACTTGCCGACCTCAATGACGAGTTTGCAAAAGATGCCGGTGAAAAATTCAATACTCTTGAGGAACTCAAATCCTCAATCCTTGAGCGACAGACTCAAGAGCGGGAGGAACGTGCTCAGGCAACTCTGACCGACAGGGTTATGGCAAAGCTTCTGGATAGTCACGATTTTGAAGTGCCAAAACGACTGGTTGCTTTCGAAGTTGAGCAGATAATTAAGCAAACCGAACAGCAGCTTGAACAGAGTGGAATGAGTCTTGAGGCTGCAGGGCTAAGCAAAGAAACGCTTGCTGAACAGAATAAGGAGATGGCTGTTAAACGTGTTCGTGGTGACTTTGTCTTAAAGAAAATAGCGGAAGTTGAAGAGATCAAAGTGGCGGACGAGGATCTTGATAGAGGGTTCAAACGTATTGGCGACCAATATAATATGGATGTGGCCAAGGTAAAGGAGTACTTCCAGAACCGGGACGATCTTCTGCCATTTATGAACGAATTGCTTAATGAAAAAATTCTTGCATTTTTAAGAGATCAGGCAACTCTTGTTGAAGCCGCAGCTTCCCCGCAGGAAGAGACTGAAGCCACGGAAGAAGGCAAGACCCCGTGATTAAGTTGCGTATAGTCTGAAAAGTCTTATATTTAGCGTATCTGGTGGGGAGTCTCAATGGATATTGCTTCGCTTATTGTAACGAATAACGACTGCATAAGGATCAAGGCCTGTTGCAGTCGTATTATTTTAGTACCTTACTCCTGAACTTCTGTAATAAAAAACGAGAAACAGCGGAATGTCTTTTGAAATTAAGCTGTTAGATATATCACCATGGTACTTATACCCCCTTGCGGGGTGTTAGTACCTTATTCGCTGTATTTCTGTTCTTATGACAGAATATAAACACGTGTTTCAAGAGGCCCATTTATCGGGTTAGGAGTTGATGATTATGAATCTTGTGCCAATGGTTGTTGAACAGAGTCCTCGCGGAGAACGTGCCTACGATATATATTCACGTCTCTTAAAAGAGAGAATTATATTTCTTGGTAGTGGGGTAAATGATGACGTGGCAAACGTGATTGTGGCCCAGCTACTCTTTCTTGAAGCTGAAGAGCCCGCTAAGGATGTTACCTTTTATATCAATTCTCCAGGTGGGTCAGTAACAGCGGGACTGGCCATTTACGACACTATGCAGTACATCAAATGTGATATTGCAACTCTCTGCATGGGACAGGCCGCTTCTATGGGAGCGCTTCTTCTGGCTGCTGGTACTAACGGGAAAAGATATTCTCTGCCCAATGCAAGGATTATGATTCATCAACCGATGGGTGGCTTTCAGGGGCAGGCGACAGACATTGATATACACGCAAAAGAAATTTTACGTATGAGGGAGGATCTCAACAAGATTCTTGCCCACCATACAAAACATACCATGAAAAAAATTAGCGCGGATACTGACCGTGATAATTTTATGGGGCCGGCGGAAGCAAAAAAATATGGTATTATAGATCAAGTGCTTTCCAATCGAGAAGAGTTAGCTGAAGGAAATTAGTATGGATGACATTGACAACAAGGGGTTGAACTGTAACTGTTCTTTCTGTGGGAAAAACCAGGAAGAGGTTGAAAAACTCATCGCTGGTCCTGACGTCTATATCTGCGATGAATGCATCGAACTATGCAACGAGATAGTTCTGGATCAGGACGGAGTAGAAGATGGTATTGATGATCTGAGCGCTTCGGTTCAACTTAAGCCAAAAGAAATTAATGCGCACCTCGACGATTATGTTATCGGACAGGCGTACGCTAAAAAAGTTCTTTCGGTGGCGGTTCACAACCACTACAAACGAATAGATGCACCTGTTGAAGCCGATTCTGTTGAGTTGCAAAAGTCTAATATTATTTTGATCGGGCCCACCGGATCAGGAAAAACCCTTGTGGCGCAAACCCTCGCCAAAGTGTTGAATGTTCCTTTTTGTATGGCTGATGCGACTACACTGACAGAAGCTGGGTATGTCGGAGATGATGTTGAAAATATCCTGGTTAATCTCCTGCAGGCTGCTGATTATGAAGTTGATAGAGCGCAGCGTGGTATAATTTATATTGATGAAATTGATAAAATAGCCCGAAAGTCTGACAGTCCTTCGCTTACCCGTGATGTATCCGGCGAAGGTGTCCAGCAGGCGCTGCTGAAAATTATCGAGGGAACGGTAGCTTCTGTGCCCCCAAAGGGAGGCAGAAAACATCCTCAACAGGAACTGGTTCAGATCGATACCACTGATATCCTTTTTATCTGTGGCGGTGCTTTTGTGGGCCTCGATACCGTGGTTAAACGCCGGCAGGGAAAAAAATCAATCGGATTTGGCGCCAAAGTAACCGATGACAGCAAAAAGAAACTGGGCGAACTTCTGGCGTCTGTTCAGCCCGAAGATTTACTTAAATTCGGTCTTATTCCTGAACTGGTTGGCCGCCTTCCCGTAATTGCTAGCATGGAAGAGCTGGATGAGAGTGATCTTATTCGTATACTGAAAGAACCCAAGAATGCTCTGGTTAAACAATATCAGAAACTTTTTGAGTTTGATGGTATTAAGCTGCGATTTACAGAAGGGGCACTGGTTGCGATAGCAAAAAAAGCGATGAAAAGAAAATCAGGGGCTCGGGGGCTTCGATCTGTTATGGAAGATGCCATGCTTGACGTAATGTATGATCTGCCGTCGAAAAATAATGTGCAGGAATGTGTTATAAATAAGCAGGTTATAACAGCTGGCGAGTATCCTGTCATTTTGTACCAGACGATTGTCGAGAAGCAGCAGCTAAAAACGGCTTGAAATATCCAGCCTGATAATCTTTATTTCTGAATTACGTTGTAAGGGATCAAAAGGAGAATCTGTGACGAAACTTTACCCATTGATGCCGTTGAGGGACATTGTCATTTTCCCCCATATGGTGGCGCCGCTTGTCGTCGGAAGAAAACAGTCTATCCAAGCTCTTGAGGATGCAATGGAAAAGAAAACGGATATTCTATTGGTCACCCAGAAAGAGCCTGGGGTCGATGAACCGAGCCATAATGATTTACATGCTGTAGGTACGTTGGCTACAATAATGCAGCTTCTCCGACTCCCAGATGGTTCGATAAAAGCTCTTGTGGAAGGCAAAACCAGGGCTAAAATTATTTCCTACGTACCGCACGATAATTTTCTTCAGGCAGAAGTTGAAGAGGATCTCGTTGATTTCCAAGGGACTGGAGAACTGACCGTTTTTGATCGTGAGTTGAAAACTTTTTTCGAAAATTTTGCAGCCAGCAATAAGAAGATTGCCAAAGAGGTGGTTAATTCGGTAAAGGCTGTCAGTGATCCTTTTAAATTAATAAATATAATCTGTGCGCATCTACCATTAAAAACAGCTGAAAAGCAATCTATACTGGAAATCGAGCCTCTCATCCTGCGAATGGAAAAGGTTTTGATAATCATTCACCGGGAAATTGAACTTGCTGAGCTTGAAAAGAAAATCAATGCTAAAGTTAAAATGCGTATGGGGAAAACCCAGCGAGACTATTATCTCAGCGAGAAGGTGAGAGAAATTCAGACCCAAATCGGGCAGAATGATGATGGTCTCGATGAGATGGGTGAGCTGGAGGAGAATATAAACAGTAAAAAGATGCCCGTTCTTGCCAGGGACAAGGCGCTGAAAGAGCTGAAGAAACTCAAAAGCATGCCGCCAATGTCAGCAGAGACAACAGTTGTAAGAAATTATATTGACTGCATTGTAAGTCTTCCCTGGAATAAAAAAAGTAAGTCAAAAATTGATATTAACAGGGCTGAAAAGATTCTTGATGAAGATCATTATGGGTTGGCCAAACCAAAAGAACGCATTATCGAATATCTGGCGGTCCAGGCCCAGGTGAAAAGAATTAAGGGGCCAATACTCTGTCTGGTTGGCCCTCCAGGTGTCGGAAAGACCTCCGTCTGTAAATCAATAGCTCGTGCCATGGGACGTAAGTTCGCCCGCCTTTCTCTTGGTGGAGTTCGTGACGAAGCAGAAATTCGTGGGCACAGACGGACGTATATCGGTGCCATGCCTGGGAAAATAATTCAGTCTATGCAGAAGGTAAACGTGGCGAATCCCGTGTTCTGTCTCGATGAAGTGGACAAAATGTCGATGGATTTCAGAGGGGATCCGTCTTCTGCTCTTCTCGAAGTTCTAGACCCTGAACAGAATAATGCGTTTAATGATCACTACCTTGATATAGATTATGATCTGTCTGATGTCTTCTTTATCACTACTGCAAATAACCTGCACGGGATACCTGTGCCGCTTCAGGACAGGATGGAGATTATCCAGCTAAGCGGGTATAC
The DNA here is from genome assembly GCA_964196355.1 of uncultured Myxococcota bacterium. GTDB lineage: Bacteria > Desulfobacterota > Desulfobulbia > Desulfobulbales > Desulfocapsaceae > Desulfomarina. Next base: position 4,336 of record CAXMTO010000505.1, on the reverse strand, counting down.
TGAAGAGGATAAGTTGAAGATTGCCGAAGGTTTCCTTATTCCAAAACAACTCGATGAAAACGGGTTCGATTCAGGGGATATTCAGCTTACCGACGGCGCAATTCTGGAAATTATTCGACGCTATACAAAAGAGGCTGGTGTTCGTAGTCTAGAGCGCATAATTGCTTCGCTTTGCCGGAAAATTGCCCGTGACAGGTTGAAGAAAAATCTGAAAGAGAAGAAATACCGAATAAGTGTTCAGTCGATACAAAAATTTCTGGGTACACCGAAATACAGGTATGGTCTTGCAGAAGAAACCGACGAAATAGGGCTGACCACAGGGCTAGCCTGGACGGAGGTGGGTGGAGAGTTATTACAGATCGAAACAACACTTATGGCAGGATCCGGAAAATTGATCATTACCGGAAAGCTTGGCGATGTCATGCAGGAGTCTGCCCAGGCAGCGCTCAGTTACGTTCGGTCACGGGCATCTGTACTAGGTCTTGAAGCGGATTTTTATCAGAAGCTTGACATTCATATTCATGTTCCGGAAGGAGCTATTCCCAAGGATGGTCCGTCCGCTGGTATTACCATCGCAACGACACTGGTATCTGCACTTATTAAAACTCCAGTTAAACATCATATGGCGATGACCGGGGAAATTACTTTACGGGGGAGAGTGCTCCCTATTGGCGGACTTACTGAGAAATTGCTTGCTGCCAGAAGGGGTAACATTACCCATGTACTGATACCAAAAGACAACGAGCGAAATCTCAATGATGTTCCTGTTAAGATAAGGAAATCACTTGAAATATGTGTGGTAAACCACATGGATGAGGTCCTTGAGAAAGCCCTGGTGGCAAAGGAAGGCGTAGAGCTTTTCAAAAGCTGATATTTAGCTTGACGTAGTAGAGGGAAGTTGGTAAATAATGCCTCACGTCTGGTTGAGTATGGGCGGCTAGCTCAGTTGGGAGAGCATCGGCCTTACAAGCCGAGGGTCACAGGTTCAAGCCCTGTGCCGCCCACCACAATCGTACCATATTGCTGGAGCGGTAGTTCAGTTGGTTAGAATGCCGGCCTGTCACGCCGGAGGTCGCGGGTTCGAGTCCCGTCCGCTCCGCCAGTTCTGGTTAAAGGGGCTGCAGCATAATTGCTGTAGCCCCTTTTTTTGTTCGCAAGGTTAAGTGCGGGCTGAAAAGTTCCGATTTATTCGGGTTAAGTTATGAAAGAGCAAAAGATACAATTCAGCTGGCTGATACCTGTGGAGGAGCAGAACCTCAATCTTCCACAGTATGAAACATCCGGGTCGGCAGGAATGGATGTGGAAGCTGCTGTCAGAGAGAGTATTTCTATTTTACCTGGTGAAATCGAACTACTGCCGACTGGGTTTGCTGTTTCCTTGCCTGCTGGCTATGAATTACAGGTACGACCAAGAAGTGGCCTCGCTGTGAAGTATGGTATTACACTTGTTAACAGTCCTGGAACTGTTGATGCGGACTATCGTGGTGAGATAAAGGTTGGCCTTGTTAACCTTGGTAAAAATGCATTCACTGTGAACAGAGGAGACCGCATCGCCCAGCTTGTTTTAGCGCCGGTGGTACGAGCATGTCTTGAAGTTGTTCACGAGCTGGACGCAACTGAAAGAGGAACAGGTGGCTTTGGCCATACCGGGATATGAGAAGATGCGATTTTCGGTTTTAGGAAGTGGGAGCCGTGGTAATTCGGTTTATATAGAGAGCGGAAAAACGGGAGTTCTGATTGATGCCGGGTTTTCTGGAAAAGAGCTTGAAAAACGGTTGAGTTGTATTGATCGCAAGCTCTCAGATGTTAAGACGATCTGTATTACCCATGAACATCATGATCATATAACTGGTGCCGGAGTTCTTTCAAGACGATGTAATATTCCTGTGCTGGCAAACACCGCTACATTTCTGGCTGCAGAAAAGCGGCTGGGAAAGCTTTATCAAAAGATTGAATTCGAGACTGGTGATCGCATTGAATTTCAAGATCTCAGCATACGATCGTTTCGGATATCTCACGACACTGCTGACCCCGTCGGCTTCGTCATGAGCGATAATGATCTGAGTGTGGGGTATTGCACAGATACTGGAAAGGTTTCTCACCTTATGGAAACGAGGTTAAGCGGCTGCAACGGGCTCATTCTTGAATTTAATCATAACCTGGAAATGTTAAAAAATGGTCCCTATCCATTGTCACTGCAGCAGCGGGTCAGATCAAGTCAGGGACATTTATCCAATGAGGACGGGGCGGATTTTTTCAAAAAAATCATCAGCAGCAGTCTGCAAGTTGCTGTTTTAGGACATCTGAGTGAAACCAACAATACGCCTCAACTCGCCCGGCTTGAGGCAGAGAGAATACTTCCGAATGACTGGCAGGCAGAGCTGATGATCGCGTCTCAAGATAAACCCACCCCTCTTTTCACCCTGTCAGCCATTTAAAAGAAGGAAAGAAGTAACCTCTTCCCGGATAAATCCGGGGTAAGTGAGACCATGTACAGGCTCAGGATTTGGGCACTGCAATTCTTTTGTCTTTCGGCTTTTTGCGGTTGGCCTTGTACAGGATAAGGGTCTTGCCGATCAGCTGGACCAGTGAACTTCCCGTTTTTTCAGGAATCAGCTGTGCTGCCTCTGTTTTCCTGACATCACTGTTATTGCCTATTTTTACTTTGATCAGCTCATGATAGAGAAGTTCATTCTCAATAGTTTCAAGCAGTCTCGCAGTGATACCTTCCTTGCCAATCTTGACGACTGGGGAGAGGGGATGAGCCAAACCTTTTAAAAGCTTTTTCTGTTTTATAGTCAGCTCCGGGCCAAGTGGTAAAGTTTCTTCTGACATCAATTTAGTATCCTTCTATAATAACATGCATATCGATTTACACATTCAACGAATCAGGTTTTTAAATATTTCATAACCACCCACCCAGGTTCCTATCGCCGAGCCCAGTCCGGTCAAAAGAAAGACAAGAAATACCCTGAGTAATTTGTTCTTCCACCATCCCTTGAACGTGGCAATATCATCTCCTGCAGTTTCAAACTCTTTGACCATCGGCGGACGGGTCATTACCTGTATGAAGGCTGTAACATATCCTGCGCCGATAACCGGGGTTAAACTGGTGAGCGGCGCTGAGGCAAAAGCACCAATGGTTGTCAGTGGATGAGCAAAAGCGAGTAAAGCTCCGCACGCCGCCGGGACACCGTTGGCCATTATCCAGAAGATCGCATTCTCTCCTGCAACAGCCGCACCTTTCTGAATACCAATTATCACGATTGAGCCAATGATAAGCAGTGGCACAGACCAGCCAAAGACCTTGAATCCCTTAGAGACTGGAGGGATTTGAGATATATCGTGAATTTTATTTGTATTGTCGATGGCGAATGCCTTTTTCATTCCCTCGACATGGCCAGCTCCGACAACGGCGACAATTCGCTTGCCCGGAGAAGTCTTGATTTTTTCAACAAGAAAAACATCTCTTTCATCAATGAGGACTCTCTTCAGATCAGGGAGGGTCTCGCCCATCTCATCCATCAGTTCGGACAGGACATCTTTCTGCTTTAACTCTGTGAGTTTCTCCTCGGTAATATCGCTCTTATCGAAGAGACTTGCAAGCAGTGAGGTGAGCAGATAGCCTTTTTTGAAAAATGAAGTTGACTTCCAGGCTCGGCGGAGAGTGATGCGAACGTCCCTGTCGCAAAGTGATATTGGGATGTGGTATTTGTTTGCGGTCTGTGCACCAGCCAGAAGTTCCGCACCGGGAAAAACGCCCATCTGCCCGCCCAACCGTTTTTGATAGGACGCCATCAATAGAGATACTATAAGAGTAGAGAGCTGTTTGTTCTTAATAATCTCTTTGAGATCGAGAGCCTGCCATTTTTTTTTCTGAGTGAGGGCCTGATGTCTTTTGTCATCGAGTTCCAGGCAGACGCAATCCGGTTGTTCCTGTTCTATTACAGTTTTTACAAGTTCGACAGATTCCTGAGAAATGTGAGCTGTGCCAACAAGAAGGATTGTCTGGTCTCCATGCTCTATCACGTGAACATCATCGCCATATTCGTTATCAGGAAAAGCTAAAACTGTCATATTAAAAAAATCCATGGGTGAGATTAGCTGCGTTATGTAAGCGGTGATTAATCGAGAATCTTCTGCACGGTAGGCATCATTGCAAACATTGTCATCTAGAAATTTTAGTACCTTACTTTTAAATTTCTTGTTTATTGCACCCCTCGTGGGGGTATTGAACAGAATGACAGTAAATACATATTCATTTCTGAAATCATAACGTTAGAAACACTTTCAAGGTATTTATACCCCTTGTGGGTGTTAGAAAGAATGAAGCCGT
>CAXMTO010000504.1:0-4986 GCA_964196355.1 uncultured Myxococcota bacterium | reverse complement strand
CATAGGCATCTCTTTGGTTCTGGACCCGATGGTCCATGGCAGGGAGAAGAGCTTGCCACGGCTTTTGCTAAACACCTAAAAGCCGATAAACAAAAAAACTCTCGTGAAAAGGTGTCGATCTTACCGGAGCTGAATGGGTAACTCTTGATGTCAAGCATGACTCAATTACTCATACGAATGCGAAGACTTTTGCTGGATGGTATTCATCTTGTTTTTTTATGATAGGTTCTATGGAGTAAGGTCTTAACTGGCTGAAGAGAATTGAGGAAGCGCTTATAACATTGTAGTTACATTTTCACACTTGTGCGCAAGCGGTTACCTTCCTTGTCAAACAAAAAAAGATGACCCGCTTCACCCTCAACGCCTACTGTCACCCCCGGTTCGGGGGGCGTTTCAGTACTTACCAGGCGGACAACGATATCCTCAGCACTTGTGTTTCTCAGGTGCACGAGTGTCTCAGCTCCCAGGGCTTCAGTAAATCTGATGCCGGCATCAAACATTCCAGACCCTGGCTGGCAGAATCGGAGATGCTCCGGGCGAATTCCTACAAGAACGGCCTGATCGGGCAAGTCGAATCTTGCAATGCTACCTGACTTTTGTAAGTGGATTTTTCCCTCGCTAATTTCTGCCGCCAGGAAATTCATGGGCGGAGAACCAATGAAGCCAGCCACAAAGGTGGTTGCGGGGTTACGATAAACCTCAAGAGGGGTACCAATCTGTTCAGCAATTCCATTGTGCATGACGATCATTCTGTCAGCGAGAGTCATTGCCTCCACCTGATCATGGGTGACATAGAGTGAGGTGGCCGCAAGATTTCTCTGGAGGGTTTTTATCTCCATGCGCATCTGTACCCGAAGTTTGGCATCCAGGTTAGAGAGAGGTTCGTCAAACAGGAAAACCGCCGGGTCGCGAACAATGGCACGACCCATGGCGACCCGCTGTCTCTGGCCACCAGATAACTGTCGGGGTTTCCGCTTGAGAAAAGGTTCCAGTTCGAGCAGGATTGCAGCTTCCTCCACCCGCTTTTTTATCTCCAGCTTCGGCATACCCGCAATTTTTAGACCATATGCCATGTTGTTAAAGACTGACATGTGTGGATAAAGCGCATAGTTCTGGAATACCATGGCAATGTCCCGTTCTCGTGGCTCCAGATCATTAACCACTCTGTCCCCGATACTAACAGTACCTTCGGTAATCCTTTCCAGACCGGCAACCATACGGAGAAGGGTCGATTTGCCACAACCAGATGGCCCAACAATAACGATCAGTTCTCCGTCGCTGATATCCATAGAGATCCCATGGATGACAGCAACTTTGCCAAAGCTCTTTTTGACGTTTTGTAAGGTGACATTTGCCATAGTAATTCTATTTTTTCCTATTTCTCGCTTTCAACGAGTCCTTTGACAAAGAGTTTTTGCATACCTAGAACCACCGCAACAGGTGGTAGCATGGCGAGAATGGCGGTGGCCATAATCACCGGCCACTCCACGGTCTGATCCCCGGAAGGCAGCATCTGTTTGATACCCATAACAATAGTGTTCATGCTGGGATCTGTGGTGACCAGAAGAGGCCAGAGGTACTGGTTCCATCCATAAATAAAGAGAATCACAAAAAGTGCAGCAATGTTTGTGCGGGACATTGGCAGTAAGACATCTATAAAAAAGCGCATGGGCCCTGCACCATCAATACGTGCTGCTTCCACCAGTTCATCTGGGATGGTTAAGAAGAGTTGGCGGAACAGGAAGGTTGCAGTGGCTGAAGCGATCAGGGGGAGAATCAGACCTGAATAACTGTTGAGCATTCCCAGGCCGGCAATAACCTCATAGGTCGGCACTATACGCACCTCCACCGGTAGCATCAGAGTTAGAAATATCATCCAGAACAGTAGATTCTTGAGTGGAAAGCGAAAATAGACAATGGCATAGGCGGAAATGATTGAGATGGAGATTTTCCCAATGGTTATTCCAAGCGCCATGATCATGGAGTTAAGCAGCATCTTCCATACCGGAGCACTCATGCCGGAAAGCAGTGCTTCCTTGTAATTTTCGATAAAGTGATCCCCAGGCATAAGCGGCATTGGAGGTGATACCAGGTCTGCCTGGGTCACAGTAGATGCGATAAAGGCCACATAAATTGGAAAACAGACAATACAGATCCCTGTAATGAGGGCGATATGGGTCAGCCACAAGCCTATCCCTTTCTTTTCAACCATTGCACCCATCAGTAATGCACCTTTCGTTCAATGAATCTGAACTGAACAACGGTCAGGACACCGACAACTACGAGCAGGACAACTGACTGGGCTGCGGAGGAACCCAGGTCCTGGCCTATAAATCCGTCTGCAAAGACTTTATAAACAAGAATAGTGGTGGATTGCTGAGGTCCCCCCGCCGTGATTGTATGGATGACTCCAAAGGTTTCAAAAAATGCGTATACTAAATTGATCACCAAAAGAAAAAAAGTGGTGGGAGACAGCAATGGAAAAACGATTGTCCAGAACCGCTTTTTAAAGGAAGCGCCATCTAGAGCCGCTGCCTCTATAATACTTGGTGGAATAGACTGTAGTCCTGCCAGAAAAAACAGAAAGTTATAACTGATCTGTTTCCAGGCGGAAGCAATCACCACAAGGGTCATGGCTTCACCTCCGTTTAGGGCGTGGTTCCAGTGGTAGCCCAGGCGGGACAAATACCAGGGCAGTATGCCGATGGAAGGATTAAAGAGAAACAGCCACAATACACCAGCAACGGCCGGGGCCACGGCATAGGGCCAGATCAGGAGAGTCCGGTAGGCATCGGCACCCTTGATGACACGGTCTGCCATTACCGCAAGCCATAGGGCAAAACTCATGGATATGGAAGTGACAAGAAGGCTGAAAATTGCGGTGGTGACAAAAGAGGTGCGATAGTATTGATCGGAGAACAAGTAACTGAAATTTTCAAACCCTACAAACTGATTCTTCAGGCCAAAGGGATCGGGGATGAAGGCTGACTGGTAGATGGCCTGTCCTGCCGGCCAGAAAAAAAACACAACTGTAATTATGACCTGTGGCGTTATCAGCAGGTAGGGTAGCCACCGGTTGTTGAACGTTACGCGTTTTTCCATAGTTGCTTCATCACAGATGGTTTGAAACGTGGCATGGTAGTGGTGCAGCAATATGACTATTTCTACACCATTCCCATACCCCTCAAGCCAGGAATGTTAAGTTAAGCGGGTATTCCTGGTAAACAGACTGCAGATCAGCGATTGGCTTTTTCAAAGCGTCTCAGCAGCTTATTGCCTCGATCAACAGCTGAGGTTAAAGCTGCCTCTGCGGTTTTATCACCGACCCAGACTGCCTCGAGTTCTTCATCAATGAGTCCGCGGATCTGATCGAAGTTGCCCAGGCGAAGTCCCTTGGAATTTTCGGTGGGTTCTTTTGTTGTCATTTGAATAATGGCAACATCGGTGCCGGGGTTACTCTTGTAGAAACCTTCAGCTTTTGTTTGCTCGTAGGCGGTAATTGTAATAGGCATGTACCCGGTATCCTGGTGCCATTTAGCCTGGATAGCAGAAGAAGATAAGAATTCAAGAAACTTGGCAACACCCGTATACTCTTCTTTTGTCTGGCCTGCCATAACCCAGAGAGAGGCTCCGCCAATGATGGTATTTTGGGGCGCACCCTTGGCGTCTTCCCAGTAAGGCAGGGGACGGATGTTAAATTCGAATTTTGCTTCTTTTTTCACACCAGCGTAGCCCGCAGATGATTCTGTATAGAGAGCACATTCACCTGCTCTAAATCTGGCACCACTCTCGTTACGGCGACCGCCGTAGATGAATTTGCCCTCCTTGGCCCAGTCACCCATGGCTTGGATGTGTTTGATTTGGGTCGGCCCGTTAAAACTAAGCTTGGTATCGAGTCCGGCAAAACCGTTTTCCTTTGAAGCAAATGGTACGTTATGGTAGGCGGACAAGTTTTCCAGGTGTACCCAGCTCTGCCAGGCTGTGGTCAGGGGACATTCGGCGCCACCAGCTTTTAGTTTATCAAGTGCAGTGCCGACCTTGGACCAGGTTGAGAGATCCATATCCGGATCCAGTCCGGCTTTTTTGAAAGCATCCCGGTTGACATAGATAACCGGTGTGGAGGAGTTGTATGGCAGGGACAGCATTTTGCCGTCTGTAGTAGTGTAATATCCCTTGACGGCAGAAATATAGGTGGATTGGTCAAATTTAGATCCTGCTTCCGCCATCACTTCATATACAGGTTTGATCGCTCCGGTGGCTGCCATCATGGTAGCGGTTCCTACCTCAAAAACCTGGAGAATATCCGGCTGCTCTTTTGCCCGGAAGGCGGCGATGCCTGCGTTGAGGGTTTCGGAATAATTCCCTTTATTGGTTGCGACTATCTGGTAGTCCGATTGAGATCCATTGAAGGTATCAACCTGTTCTTGGAGTAACTCCCCTAAACGGCCTGAAAAAGCGTGCCAGAAATCGATTTGGGTAGCTGCCATGGCGGGGGTCGATGCGAGAATTGAACCGGCAATGAGGGTTGCAAAAGCTGTTCGTTTAATCATGTCAATCTCCTTTTGTAGTGATGATAATGAGTCTTGCTGCCTAAACAGAAGAACAAAAGAACAAAATCATAATACCCTGTATTAATTGGCCTTGCAATTCAAAACAATCCTATCTTATGGTAGGAAATGTATCTGGCGAAGTTATGTGAACTATCAGATTTGGAAAAATGCTATTTTTTTTAAGAAGTTGGATAGGTCATGTATGTAGGGGGGACGTTATACCATATTGCAATCGGCATAGTCCTAGCCACGTTCCCCGCATCCATGAAAGATCAATTCAATAGATGAGTTATAATTTCCAGGTATCACAGGGAACATTCATTTATCTTGTCGTCCAGATCCAAAAGATTACTCACGGTAATTGTGGGATCTATCCCCCATGGGTCGAAGACTGCTTCTGGGGAGCGACGGACCCAGGCGGATTTCATTCCAGCTG
>CAXMTO010000503.1:0-6298 GCA_964196355.1 uncultured Myxococcota bacterium | reverse complement strand
TTTCATGAGCTGAAAAACATCACCATGACACCGCACATGTCAGGTTGGACCTGGGGAACTATTCGACGTCGTCAACAGACCATTTCGGAAAATATTCACCGTTTAGCTGCCCACACCCCCTTACTCAACGTTATTTTCGGCAACTCACACTAACCACTTTGCAGTACGTAAATTGACAGCATATGGCACACAACCCTTTTCCGCAGCTGCTTCGTTGCCGAGCATTTGCGGTAGCTTATTTCAGCTTCATGCCCGGCGCCTCGACCTGCGGAAAACTTTGTTGGTGAGAAATCCGGGCTAACGTCAGAGATTACTACGTTTGATTAAAAGGAGTTATTATTATGACCATTCTTGGAGTCGATAATTTTCGTTATGAAGAGGTATCTAATTGGGCACAGCTCCCCTATGAAAAGGGCTTAGGTGAGGTCGTTGATATAGCCGTCGATGGGCAAGATCATGTTTATATCTTTAGTCGGGGCGACCATCCCCTGATGGTCTTTGAACAGGATGGGCAGTTCATTCGTAGCTGGGGGGAAGGGCTGTTTACCCGACCGCACGGAGTTACTATTGACAAGGATGGTATTCTCTATTGTGTCGATGACGACGGCCACTGGATCGGGCGTTTTACTGCAGAGGGGGAATTACTCGGTTCAGTCGGTACACGCAATCAGGGAGCCGTTGCTCAGAGTGGTGACCCATTTAACCGGCCTACCAAAGTCGCCTTCGATCCCAAAACGGGAGACCTTTACATCACCGATGGCTATGGTAATGCACGCGTTCACAAATTCTCTGCAGAAGGAAAGCATCTTTTTTCCTGGGGTGATTATGGCTCCGATCCTGGCCAATTTAATTTGCCACACAGTGTTTGCACCGACAGCGAGGGCAAGGTCTATGTGGCTGACCGCGAAAATCATCGCATTCAAATTTTTGATGATCAGGGCAATTATCTCAACCAGTGGAACAACATGCACCGCCCCTGTGCTTTGCACATTGTTGATGACCTGGTCTATATCGGGCAACTGCTGACCCAATTACCCTTCAACGCAGATTACCCCAATATTGGTGCCTGCGTCAGCATCCACGACTTAACCGGAAAACGACTGGCCCGTCTAGGTGACTCGCATTTTGGTGAAGCACCCGGGCAATTTATTGCACCACATGGAATGGCGGTAGACACACATGGCAGTATTTATGTCGGTGAGGTTTCGTGGACAGCTTATGGACAATCACTTAACCCGCCACGAAAGGTAAAGTCATTTCGGAAGCTGGTAAAGATTTAAGGAAACTTCATTTACCAATAGCATCATACAGCTGTAAGACGTCAGGTTGGATCATAATAAGGTTGGAACCATGACGAAGCAGCTATATTGTGGCAACATAAGGATTTAACATGGAATCATCCTCTTATTGGATGTTATTTTTATCTGCAGCCATTGCAATAAATATAACACCTGGTCCTGATATGATCTATATCCTCTCCAGGACAATAGCCCAGGGACGAAAGATTGGAATTGCATCATCTTTTGGGGTTTGCAGTGGGGCTTTGGTGCATATTTTTGCTGCAGCATTCGGCCTGTCAGCGATCCTTGCAACTTCTGCCATGGCCTTCAGTGTCATTAAGTATGTTGGTGCAGCGTATCTCGTTTATCTGGGGATACAGGCCTTAAGGTCGAAAGGGGTTTCTTTTGATATTCCTGTTGAAAAGCAGGTCCAATCAACATTCTGGAAGGCCTATAGACAAGGGGCTTTAATAGATATCCTGAACCCAAAAGTTGCCATTTTTTTTATGGCATTTTTGCCGCAATTTGTCCGTCCGGAACTGGGCAACGCATCGGCTCAAATCCTTATACTCGGTCTTCTAGTAAATCTAGTTGGCGTGATTATTGAATCCGTCCTCGTTTTAACTGCTGCTCAAACAACGACTTTTTTTCGCAACAACAGTCACTTCACTACCTTGATTGATCGTGTTTTAGGTTCTGTGCTTATTGGTTTGGGGATTCGCCTAGCATTTACTAAACAAATCTAGTTGCATCTCACGTTCATCTGAATCTATTTTGAGTAAATTTAAGTGAAAATAACTCAGTTAAAAACCTTGCAACAGAGCATTCTGCATTTATAACTTACATCTCTCTATTGAATATAGTCGAAATGGGGTAAGGTTATGGGACATGCCATTTGCGTAGATTTTTAGTGCCCTACTCCATAAAACCTGTCATTAAAAAACAAGAAATTGTGCGAGAGGTTTAAAGAAAGGTTTGCCGACTTGTCAGGTTAGAGTACCTCTAACACAATAAATTCAAATTGAACAATATGCAAACAATTCTAAAAGGTGTCGTTTTCTGTCTCGCCCTTCATCTTTTTCCGACTCATACCTGGGCCGAATACGCCAAATATCCGGTAAATGACAATAAAGTACAGGGAACAGAGAAGCCTACTGGTGAAGCAGCGAAAATGCTTACATCGCTACTTGAACTACAGGGGAACCTTAAAGAACAAATCCTATCATCTCAACAGAAACTTAAAAACACGAATTCCGAAACTGAAAGAAATACTCTTAAAGACGAGCTGGCTCAGCTGGACAGACAATTTTCAGAAACAACAAACGATTTCGAGAGAATTGCCACCGGTGTAGAGCCAGCAATATTCGCGGAGAAAAAACCTGCCACATTTAGCTGGAAGGAAGAACTTGGCAGTCTTATTGAACCAGCAATTAAAGAATTGAAAAGATTTACAATTCGAGCAAGACAAAAATCAGATTTAAAAGATAAAATTATTGAGCTTCGCTTATTAGAAACGACAGCACAAAATGCGGTTGAACACCTTCAGTCTGTCTTAGATGAGACAGAAGATAAGAATGTACATGAAGAAGTGAAAGCTTTGCAGCCGGAATGGCTTAATATAGAAAAACGATTGGGAAATAAACTAGAACTCTCCGAAAGAGAGTTGGCTCAATTGAAAGTTCAAGAGTTTTCGATTGTTGAAAGTGCGAGCAATTCGTTACGAACTTTTTTTAGAAACAGAGGACTATACCTGATTGTAGCTGTTGGAGTTTTCATCGCAATCTTGATTTCATGCAGGATGTTGTATAGAGCTGTTGTTGCAGTTTCGGTTAAATTCGGAACCAAAAAGGAACAGCAGTCACTAAAAATCCGACTTTTATATTTAATTTTTCAGGTATTATCGGTTGCTCTGGCAACTGTAGGTTTGTTTTTCGTTCTTTATCTCGCCGAAGATTGGTTTCTTCTGAGTATGGCTATTATTTTCTTTTTCGGACTGATTTGGACGATCCGCCAAGGATTACCAAAGTTATGGCAACAGGGGAGGTTGATGCTCAACATTGGTTCTGTCCGAGAAAACGAACGGCTTATTTTGCATGGCGTTCCTTGGAAAGTTGCATCGATAAATGTTTTTTGCAAGTTAGTAAATCCCTCTCTTGGAATCGAATTGCGTTTGCCTATTGAGGATTTAGTACCCCTTGTATCTCGTCCCTACAATCAGGAAGAGCCTTGGTTCCCCTGCAAAAGAGGGGACTGGGTTGTCGTGGGGGCAGCAACACGGGCAAGAGTGGCGAGTCTTTCTCATGAGCAAGTCGAAGTAGTTGAGCGCGGTGGCCGAAGAGTGACTTATCCGACAGATGTATTTTTACAAGCAAGTCCTGCAAATCTTTCACGCAATTTCAGGATAAGAGTGCCATTTGGAGTGAGCTATGGATTGCAAAAAATATCTACCACTACTATTCCTGAAATTCTCAAAGCCTACATAGAGGCTCGTATGATCGAAGTGGGTTTCAGTATGAATTGTCTCAATCTTCAGGTTGAGTTTTTTCAAGCCAATTCTTCATCGCTTGACTTAATAATTCTGGCTGACTTTGACGGACAGGTAGCTGATATTTGTAAGAGGATAGAAAGAGCGATTCAAAAGTGGTGTGTTGATTGCTGTACGGCTCATAATTGGGAGATCCCTTTCCCTCAGCTCACTGTCCATAGAGTTGAAAAATGAATTGATAATGAGGATATAGATTCCCATCATTTAAGATGAAAAAGTTTCTGTTTGAGACACTCAATGAGGCCAGGCTGCGTTGTATTCCCTGGCTCGATTGGATAGGAGACCTGAAAAACCCTGCCATTCTCAAGGCTGATATTCTTTCCGGGATAACCGTGGCCCTGGTGCTCATTCCCCAGGCTATGGCCTACGCACAACTGGCCGGTTTACCTCCCCATTACGGACTGTATGCTTCTTTTTTAGTTCCAATTGTCGCGGCAATTTTTGGTTCCTCTAGGCAGTTGCAGAACGGGCCGGTTGCCATTATTTCCCTTATGACGGCTGCTGCCCTGGCACCATTGGGTTTGAACGCTGAAGAAACCATTATGTATGCTGCCCTGCTGGCTTTAATTGCCGGCGGAATTCAATTAATCCTCGGATTTTTGCGCCTGGGCATCATGGTCGATTTCCTGTCACACCCTGTAGTCATTGGTTTTACCAATGCTGCTGCCCTTGTCATTGCAAGTATGCAACTCGGTAAAATCTTTGGCATCAGTATTATTCCCGGAAATCATTTGCATGAAACTCTCTGGAACCTGGCCATTGCTATCCCGAAGCAAACGCACTCAGCGACAATGCTCATGGGAATTTTTTCACTCATATTGTTGGTCGTCTTCAAACGGTTTACGCCGAAATTGCCGGGCATTCTCTTTACCGTACTAATAACAACTCTTGTAGCCTGGTTAACTGGTTATGCAAATATCGGTGGAGAGGTTGTCGGTGATGTGCCGGCAGGGCTCCCTTCGTTCGCATGGCCCGAATACAATCCGGCTCATATCAAAGATCTGATGCTACCCGCCGGCATGATAGCCTTTTTAAGCTTTGTGGAAGCATTTTCCATCGCCAAAGCGGTTGCCTCCAAAACTCGCCAACGTCTTTCTGCAGACCAGGAGATGGTGGGTAAAGGGCTGGCAAATCTGGTAGCAGGTGTCATGCAGGGCTACCCGGTGTCCGGGTCGTTCTCACGAACAGCAATCGCTTTTGATGCAGGTGCAAAAACCGGTTTTGCCGCGGTTGTTTCCGGAATCATAGTCGGTATAACCTTGTTATTTCTAACCCCACTCATGTATCACTTGCCCATTGCAACCCTTGCGGCCGTAATCATTGTAGCTGTTGCAGGATTATTTCAGATTGCCCCCCTGATACATTCCTGGAGAGTAAACCCACATGATACAGTAGTTGCATTTGTGGTATTCAACACCACAATATACTTTGCTCCACACCTCGAAAAGGGCGTCTATATCGGCATAGCGATATCTTTGGCCTTTTATATCTATCGAACAATGCGCCCACACTTCGCAGAAGTTGCCATGCATGAAGATGGCACTTTGCGGGATGCACATCTGTTTGGCATGCAAACGAGTGACACTTTGGCCTTTTTTCGTTATGACGGGGATTTGTATTTTGTTAATGCTGGCTACCTGGAAAAACGACTGGTGAATGCCGTAGCCGATAAGCCACAATTAAAAGTCGCAATACTCGATATTGAGGCGGTTGACCAGATAGACACAACCGGGGAAGAGATGCTTGCACATATTTCAGAGTGGTTTAAAGAAGCGGGTATTGAATTTTATATCACGCGCCCGAAATTCAAGGTAACCGATGTTCTTAACCGTACGGGTTTGTATGATAAAATTGGTGCGGAACACATCCATAGCAAGCGCCAGGCTGCACTTGCCGCAATTAAGCTAAAATATGGTGACCTCGTTGACATCGAACATTTACAAAGTCATATTCCTATTGACATAACAGAGAGGTGACTCCGGAAGACGGGTACAGCTTTATCTTCGACAGGGAGATAGTACACGTTAAAACCTGATTCTTTTTCTGATTCATTTACATCATAACATTCAGCACAAAGATTAACCCTCGCTCAAACTCCTAAATCGTATGTGAATTGCAATTGGTAGTCTGACCGAGGATCTATATCCAACCGCCAACTACTGGACCGTTGTATCTCAAATCCCAGCCAATCGCAAGAAATTGCTATCGGCCTACAGTCTAATTCCCTGGACCCAGGATATGTTAAAGCCAGAGCTTTTTGAATTATGTTCACGCTTTGCAGCAAAACCAGAATTTTTAATTGATAAAATTGCCCGTACGGCAGGTCATTCAGTTTTACGAACACCACCTTACCACCCCGAACTGCAACCTATTGAAACATGTTGGGCAATCGTAAAAAATTATGTCGCTCAACACAATGATTGTACAATGAAAAAAGTTTTAATTTTACTTGAGGAAGGCTTCGGAAAGGTAA
>CAXMTO010000502.1:0-13828 GCA_964196355.1 uncultured Myxococcota bacterium | reverse complement strand
CTAGCCAGTCAATCTACCCCGGATAATTTCTACGACTAAAGTCAGATCGGGTCGTCACGTTTTTATTTCGGGTACCATATACATGGTTTGTAAATACTGGGGCAGACAGGTTTTTAAACCTGTCTGCCCCAACTGTTTTCACGAGTCTGCCGAGACAGAATAGATTTTCGATTTGATGTGATTCTGGATAATCAGCAGAAGGAACCTGACACCACCGGTATTGTCAACAATAATGCCGCCAATATTATTGGCTTTTATATTGACATTATCCCCGCCAAAGATATATTGATCTGGTAGCTTCGTTATAAAGATGACTCCCCGCCTGCTCCCATTATTCTGAGACCAATGGTGGAAGAGAATCTGGATCGCGTACTGACACTCGCCCAGACCGCAGATTTAAGCCTGATGGGCTACTTTATGCAGCGCTGGTTAACAATAGCGCTGATTGTATTGACACTGGTGACTCTGGTTTATTCATTCATACGGGAAAATGATTTATGGCACCGAAAAAAACCTGATCATAAAAACGACGTATCCAAAACCCGCTAAACAAGGTAAGCACCCTTATTATATTATTTTTTGGATACTCAATGGAAGAGGATGCAAATATCTTGAGTCCACAACAAAAATCTCTGGAAAATGTTCAATCCATCGTGCGTGCCCTTGAGGTTGACATCGTTCTTGGCCGCCTTTATCCAAGGGAGCGTCTGGTGGAAGAACAACTTGCAAAACGCTTTGATACAACACGGCATGTTATTCGTCAGGTATTAATCGAACTGGAGAGGGCCGGGCTTTTAGTTCATGAAGCCAACAAGGGGGCCACTGTTTGTGAATATACTGCCGAAGAGGTCAACCAGCTCTACCAGATGCGCGAGATTGTCGAACGGCAGGCTGCTATGTTGATCTCTCTCCCGATTGATCCCGAAGAGTATGAAAAAATAAAGTTAATCTGCGATGAACACGCTGCTGCGGTTGATAAATCGGACATGCAGAGAATCGTTGCAGCAAATAAGGAATTTCATCAGGCTACCTTTAGACTGTGCGGAAACATTTTTCTGGCTGATGTCATTGACGAGATGGCAAAAAAAGCAAATCTGGTTCGTTTTACATCCAGTACCAATTTGGAGTGCCTGGCGCAGGCACGTGATGAACACTACCAGATCCTCAACACCCTGAAAGGTAAAGATCACGATGCACTGGCAGATATTTGCGTCAGACATCTGCAACCTTCCCGTAGAATGTACCTGGAAAAGCGGGCTCACCTCTCATGAATGCTCAAAATAATGTAAGGTAGCTGGAGAACACTTTTGAATACACCTTCCAGCCACTACCTGAGATCTGAATAAAATCTGCTGATCAAACAGTACAACTGACGTCGATATAAAAATCCTGGTCTGGAGAACGATAATGGATAATAAAACAGAGAAAAAAATAACCGGTTCGGTGGTTCGCCTGCACCCCGGTGACAATGTCATTATAGCAATAAAAGAAATTGGTGTGGGCGAGAGAATCCCAAGCGAAGATATAACCAGCAAAAATCAGGTGCCGGCCGGCAACAAAATAGCCTCAGGTGCTATTGCAAAAGGAGATCCGGTTCGCAAATATGATACAGTGATTGGTTTTGCCGCCTGTGACATAGAACCAGGAATCTCAGTACATAACCACAATATGATGTTCCGCGACAGCGACCGTGTTTATGCCTCGGCCAGTGAATACAAGCCTATTGACCTTTTACCTGAGACAGAACGCGCCACCTTTCAGGGAATTGTTCGCGATGATGGACGGGTAGCGACCCGCAACTATATAGGTATCTGCTCCACTGTCAACTGCTCAGCAACGGTTGTACGCAAAATTGCTGAGTGGTTTACACCGGAACGGTTAGCCCGCTATCCTAATGTTGACGGCGTCACTGCATTCAGCCACCCCCTGGGTTGTGGGTGTGAGATGACTGGTGAACCGATGGATCTGTTACGTCGAACCATTGCAGGTTATGCAACACATGTCAACCTGGCAGCTGCATTGATTGTTGGTCTCGGATGTGAGCGCAACCAGATAGATGAGCTCGTTGCGATTCAGCATCTTAATGTTGGCCCGAAGCTGCGAACCTTCACAATGCAGGAAGTCGGCGGCACACGGAAAACGATCGAAGCAGGTATTGCAGCAGTTGAAGAGCTTCTGCCTGAAGCCAATCAGGTCAGTCGTGAAACAGTTTCTGTCAGCCACCTGACCGTAGGCCTGGAGTGTGGTGGATCTGATGGCTTTTCGTCTATTACCGCCAATCCAGCGCTTGGTGCCGCAGTTGACATACTTGCGCGTCATGGTGGGACAGCAATCCTGGCTGAAACCCCAGAGATTTATGGTGTTGAGCACACACTGGCCCGCCGCGCTGTGTCGGTTGAGGTCGGGGATAAACTTATAGAACGGGTGCGATGGTGGAAAGACGACTACTCGGTCGGCCGTGATGTGCAGATTAATGGTACCGTCAGCCCGGGAAACCAGGTTGGTGGTCTGGCAAATATCTTCGAGAAATCTCTGGGATCATCCATGAAAGGCGGAACAGGTCCGTTAATGGCTGTCTACAAATATGGAGAGCAGGTTGACACCAAGGGCATGGTCTTTATGGATACCCCCGGATACGATCCTCCTTCAGTAACCGGTATGATTGCCGGTGGTGCAACTCTGATTGCTTTTACCACTGGTCGCGGTTCGATGTTTGGTTCCAAACCTTCTCCCTGCATCAAGCTGGCTTCCAACTCTCCCATGTATAAGCGGCTGGAAGAAGATATGGATATCAATTGTGGTGAGATCCTCGACGGCACTTATACACTTGAAGAGATGGGCCAGGCAATCTTTGAACTGATGATTGCAACCGCATCTGGCCAAAAGAGCAAAAGTGAGATGCTTGGCCTTGGCGACAATGAATTCGCTATCTGGGATATAGGTATATATGGCTGACCAAAAAGTTCATGAGAAATGCGGGTTAGCTCTG
This sequence comes from uncultured Myxococcota bacterium, assembly GCA_964196355.1. Lineage (GTDB taxonomy): Bacteria > Desulfobacterota > Desulfobulbia > Desulfobulbales > Desulfocapsaceae > Desulfomarina. The sequence continues at coordinate 10,839 of CAXMTO010000502.1, read as the reverse complement.
CCTCGGGCCAAAGAGATAAGAAAGCCCTCGTTACTTGGTGGGATGGCCGATTCTGTCGTGTGAATGAGTGCGATACGCACCATTCTTAGGCCTCGATTTCGATGCTTATTCTGCATCAACAAAAACAAGAGCATGTCCCTCCGTCAAAGCTTGAGCGCTCTTTTTTCGGGCAACTGTAATAATACGCTGAATCGTCCCCCGGGACACGCCCATACTCTGGCCGGCTTCTTCCTGAGTCATTCCCTCGCTATCACATAAACGCAAAGCTTCCAGTTCATCCCGATGCAAAACAATCTGCTTGAGTTCAGTTAACGGCGTGCCCGTTGGTTTAAAAGCACGACCACGGAAATTCCCCTGGCATCTTCTGATTTTTTTGGGTCTTGGTGACATAACTTTCAACCATTAAGAGGTAATCGTAAAACTGCGTCTGTCATAGAAGAGTTTCTACGACATCACCGATTACAATTTTTCTGTGTTATTATATACAGATTATAGATGAAAAATTCAATCTATCACTTACAAGAACTTCCTGACCATATGGATATCTTACTCAAATGTAAAATCATCTCCAACGGATGGAACACAACCTTAAGACAACAAGACAACATGCATATGCACTCTGTCTCTGTTCACCAACACAGCCAAAGAGGGAGAAGCATCTTGACAGACAGGCAAAGAAGATCTGACAGATCCTCCGACCTGCTAGAAATCCAGGCAACAAGCGATAGACAAGAGTAAGCTAATCAGGTAAATTGCAACAACTGTTGTGGCAAAAGAATCACATCAGACAAACTTCATTCTTCTGACCGGCGTTGCCGTTTCTCACATGCGACTGAATATGTTTCCTAAAACTCTGATAATTCTTTGTATTCTTTCTTTGCTTGTGTTTTCACCTGCGCTCTTCAATGCTGAATCTACACCAGAACGAATAGTTACCCTTGAAGAACTAGCAGCCACAACCTCAGAAAAACATCTTATTCTTTTTGCAACTCTTAAAAACAGTTTTACATCCGAGATGATAGAAATACTTGACAGCGGTATTCCATTACATTTCACCTTTTATATCGAATTGCACAAGACCGCAGAAAATGTACCGGATGAACAGGTTACTGAGCGCACAGTCCAGCACACTATGGCATTTGACACTCTCAAAGAGATGTATAAGGTCACTCTGGAAGAGGAAAATAACAAAACCCATTCTTTCCAATCCCTGATCAAAGCCCAGCAAGTAATAAATGAAATTAATGGAATAGAGGTTATAAAACTCTCTCAACTCATCCCTGACAACCTTTACAAACTCAAGATCCGGGCAGAACTCTACCGAAAAACGTTGCCCATGAGTCTGCATAGCATACTTCCCTTTTTCTCCTGGTGGGATGTAAAAACTGGCTGGCACACTATCGAATTCAAGTATTAAGGTCGAACGACTGAGATGGAACAGATTCTTCCGGGAAATGAAATAGCAGACAAGGGACAATACACAACCAGGCATCGACGCCAGAAGCGCAGATTGATCAGGCGTACTATTCTTTTTTGTATTCTTCTCATCCCCTTTTTTATCTGGATTCAAAGTTTATTATTAAAAGAAGAAATTGCATTACCCTTTGATAATAATATTCTCATTTTTGCTCTGATTAATGTTAATGTTCTCCTTGTCCTGTTTGTGCTCTTTCTTGTACTCAGAAATCTTGCTGAGCTCCTTTTTGACAGACGGATCAACAGACTGGGCAGCACACTCAAGACAAAACTGATCGCCTCCTTTCTTTCACTGACGCTCATCCCCACCATTCTTCTCTTTTTTGTTGCTCTGCAGTTCGTATCTACCAGCATGGATTACTGGTTTAATGACAACATAGAAGATTCCCTCACGGAATCACTCAAACTTGCTCAATCTCTTCTTCATGACAAAGAAGACCAGGTCACCCAGATGAGTAAAGGCATTGCAGAGCGTCTCAAGCAACTGGAGATATCCTCTTATTCAGCTGAAACTATTAACACAACACTTGAAAACATCTTCAGCTTCAACACAATAAACGGCCCGGACAGCCTGACTCTCATAACCAACGATAAAAATCTGGAGATATCCGTCCGCGGACCTGTGCTTCGAAACGCCATTTTGCCAAAAACTCCGACGAGCCTGATCCAGCGCATACGTGAAAAACATAGCAGAGAAACAATTATCCAGGAGATGCAGCAGGGCGACCTTGTGAGTTGCGTTGCCGAAATCCAGATTGGCAGCAAAAAATTTGGTAAAGCTATCCTCGTTACCTCCATGCTTCTGAAAAAAGAGCAACTGGCGCGGATGACGACCATTTCTCAAGGTATTGAAGGCTATCGGCAGCTCAAGCATTTTAAAGAACCATTTAAGTTCTGGTTATTGATCATTCTTCTCATCGTCACTCTGCTGGTTATTTTTGCAGCTATCTGGTTCGGTCTCTATATTTCCAGGGGGATAACCGATCCTCTGGAAAAACTGGTTCTGGCGACACAGCGGGTAGCCGGGGGGGATCTGGAGTTTGAAATGGAACGAGAGTCAAATGATGAAATGGGCCAACTGGTCGACTCTTTTAACAAAATGACAATCAACCTGGACTCCAGCAACAAAAACCTCGCCGAAACACACACAGCCCTCCAGCTGAGTTCACAGGAAAGCGAACAACGCCGAAGATATACTGAGATCATATTACAAAACGTTTCTGCTGGCGTTATCTCCCTCAATGAAACCGGTCACATAACAACAATTAACCGGTTTGCCGAAAAGCTGCTCAATATAGACAAAACCCTTTTTATCGGCCTGAATTTCAATGACGTTCTTCCACCATATCAAGCCGCCATTATCCAGGGATTTATTGACGAACTGCATGACACAGGAAAGATTACGGTTGAGCAACATCTCCGACTCAATGTACTTGGGAAGACTTATTCTCTGCTGATCAACTTCACCAGCCTCGAAGATGAACGAGGGAATCCGCTCGGCTTTGTTCTCGTGTTTGATAACCTTACCAAGCTCGAGAAAATGCAGAGGATGGCAGCCTGGCGTGAGGTTGCAAGACGTATCGCTCATGAAATCAAGAATCCTCTCACCCCAATTCAACTCTCTGCACAACGACTCCGTCGACGATACCCTGAAATTTTAACAGAAAAGAATAATGTTTTTGATCAGTGCACCAAAACGATCATTACTCAGGTAGATGAACTCAAACAGCTGGTCAGCGAGTTTTCACAGTTTGCGCGCATGCCTAAGGTACAGAAATCACAAAACGACTTAACCCGGCTAGCGGAAAACACCTTAATTTTATATAAGGAAGCACACAAACATATAGAATTCAGCTGCACAGAAACCAAACCCATCCCCATCTTCAGTTTTGACCGAGAACAGGTTAAAAGATGTCTTATTAATCTTATTGATAATGGAGTTGCAGTTTTACCCGATGGCGGTACAATCAACATTGTGCTCTCTCCCGACGAAGAAATGGAAAATGTTTTTATCAAGGTATATGACGACGGTCCCGGGATTTCGAAACTGGATAAACTGAAACTCTTCGAGCCGTACTTTTCCACAAAAAAAACAGGGACAGGCCTTGGCCTGGCTATAGTTTCCACGATTATCTCGGACCACAACGGTTATATCCGCGTGCAGGATAACGAACCGGCCGGATCTGTTTTCATTATCGAGCTGCCACTCGTAAACATTGAAAAACACAAGGAAACAAGTAACAAGGAGTTAGAAGGTTCTCTGGACACAGCCTGACAAACTGCTCCTCCCCACACTACACTTCCTGGAAATTACAATGAACAAACGTATTTTATTAATAGATGATGAAATCAGTATCCAGAAGTCGCTGTCGGGCATTCTCGAGGACGAAGGTTTCTCCTCTATCTGCACATCTTCGGCTGAAGAAGGGCTTGAAATGCTGGAAACGAGGAATATAGATCTGGTGCTCCTCGATATCTGGCTGGGTGATAACATGGACGGGATGACCGCTCTTGGAAAAATTAAAGAAAAATTTGAGATACCTGTCATCATGATCTCAGGCCATGGTACAATTGAAACAGCTGTCCAGGCCACTCGCAAAGGTGCCTATGATTTCATCGAAAAGCCCCTTTCCTATGATAAAATCATTCTCGCTATCACCAACGGATTACGATTTGCAAAACTGGAGCAGGAAAATCTTCTTCTCAAACAAGGCAGCGGTCAACAACCGATTTTAACGGGAGAATCGGTGTCAATACAGGCGCTTAAAAAACAGATCGAGATGGTCGCTCCCACGGATGCCTGGGTGTTGATCAGGGGAGATCACGGAACAGGCAAGGAACTTGTTGCCCAGTCCATACACAATAAATCCCTCTCAAACGATCAACCTATGATAGAGGTCAACTGTGCAGCCATACCTGAGGAACTTATTGAGTCAGAACTCTTTGGCCATGAAAAGGGCTCCTTTACCGGCGCCCACACCAGTAAAAGAGGAAAATTCGACCAGGCTGATGGTGGTATCCTCTTTCTGGATGAAATAGGAGACATGAGCCTCAACACCCAGGCAAAGATACTCCGGATATTACAGGAACAGAAATTCGAAAGAGTTGGAGGCAACAAAACAATACAGGTCAATGTCAGGGTTCTGGCGGCGACCAATAAAAATCTTGAGGAAGAAATTGAGGCTGGAAATTTCCGTGCTGACCTCTTCTGGCGACTCAATGTCGTTCCTATACATGTCCCCGATTTAAAAGATCGTCTCGAAGATATTCCCTTGCTGGTAGACTCGCTGATGCAAATCCTCGTCAAAAAAGGACTGAAATGTAAGGAATTTACCGAAGATGCCTTGCGGGCACTCATGGAACATACCTGGCCAGGAAATGTGAGAGAATTGAGGAATTTTATCGAACGATTGGCGATCATGTGCTCCGAACCCAAGATCACCAACACTCAAGTTCGTATGTTTCTCAGTCAGGGGCAGAAGGACGTTGGTACCGGAAACGGTTCCTCTTTCAACCATTTTATGGACGTTGACTATAAGACAGCAAAAAAAATGTTTGAAAAAGAATATCTCCGCCAAAAATTGAATATGCATGATAACAACATTGCCAAAACTGCAGAGCAGGTAGGATTGGAGCGCAGCCATTTACATAAAAAACTTAAATCTTTTGAAATAATTAATTAACAAAGGAGTCACCATGCTTTTCCCAGACTACAGGCCTCGACGCCTTCGTAAAAATGCGGCTTTTCGAGCCCTTATCCAGGAGACCCACCTCTCCCCATCGCAACTCATATACCCTCTTTTTGTCGTGCCTGGAAAAAATAAAAGAGAGGAAATAACTTCTATGCCGGGAGTATTTCGTGTAAGCGTAGATCAGCTTAAAAAAGAAGCCAGAGAATGCATGGACCTCGGAGTAAACAGTGTCATCCTTTTCGGTTTGCCGGAGAAAAAGGACGCTATGGGTTCGGGGGCTCACAAAAAAGACGGCATCATCCAGACCGCCATTAGAGAATTAAAAAGAAGTGAGCCGAAACTCCTTGTGATCACAGATGTCTGTCTCTGTGAATATACTGATCACGGCCACTGCGGTTGTATTATCAATAAAGAGGTGGACAATGACGCCACTCTCGAAATTCTCGCCAAAACTGCCCTCTCCCACGCACAGGCAGGCGCTGACATGGTCGCTCCTTCTGATATGATGGATGGAAGGGTGGCTGAAATCAGGGCCACACTCGACGAAAACAATTTCGACTCTATACCGATCATGTCCTATGCAGTCAAATATGCCTCATCCTTCTACGGGCCGTTCCGTGAGGCTGCAGACTGTTCACCACAGTTCGGTGACCGGCGAAGTTATCAAATGGATCCGGCAAACAGCAGAGAGGCGCTCAGGGAAGCCACTCTCGATGTTGATGAAGGAGCCGATATCCTTATGGTGAAACCCGCAGTTGCCTACCTGGATATTATTACAAAGTTAAGAGATGAATTTGATCTGCCCATAGCTGCCTACCATGTGAGTGGTGAATATGCCATGATCAAGGCAGCGGCAGAAAAAGGATGGATTGATGGTGACAGGGTAATGGAAGAAACGCTTCTCTCCATAAAGCGGGCGGGAGCCGATATTATAATCACCTATTTTGCCAAAGATATGGCGAAAATTCTGAAACAACGGTTATAGGGTCCATACCACAACAATCTGTTTATTTTCAGACAGGTAGACTATCATGGATGGGGAGATTGCAGTGTTTCTATTTTAGCCTCCTCCTCCTCTCCTTTCCCTCTCCATATGAACCATGCAACACACACAGCAACTGCACCCATAGTATCTGCAGCAATATCAGCAAGGCTGACAAAACGGCCCGGAACAAAGGATTGATGGAACTCATCCCCTATACCATAAAGTATGCAGATACTGATCGTGAGAAGACTCACCCTCACCTTTTTTTTACCCGTTAACAGGGGATAGAGTGCATAAAGAACAGCGGTAGCCAGTAAGGCGTATATTGCCATATGTGCTATCTTATCCAACCCGGGTATCGGCGGAATATAAAAACTGTCGCCTGGCTGGTGAGAAAGAAAAAAAATGGCTCCCATAATAACGATCATGGGAACCAGATGAATTATGCTGGTTGCTGGTTTTTTCATAATCCAGAGGAGAATGCGGAAAAGTCGTTTAAGATACCGAACTGAGTACCAGCCTATTCCGGATTATCCGGGCTGGGCAGATGCACCTTACTGAGTTGTTCTTTGGAAAATTTTTTCCTTATCCGGCGAATAGCGGCACTAATTTCCTGACTCGGAGCGTCAGACATTAGCTGAACACTCGTATCAGAATAGGCAGTGAACTCAAGCTGTTTGTTCCTGAAATCAAACATATGGGTCCAGTTGACCTCAATAGTTTCCGGATCTTCATCGATAGGCGGTTCTAAAGCCTCCCCATCCCTGGCCACCTGGACGCTATCACAACCAGTCATCTCAAGTACCCAGGCATCACCTTCTTCGGTTGAGTAAAAGAAGAATACTCCAAGTTCACTGTTGGTTTTTTTTCTCTGTATCGCCTGATCCTGGATCTCCCGAACACTGCTCATCAGGGTCAATTTCAGCTTCTCTTCAGGCGAAGCCTGAGGTTTAACTGTCGGAGCCAGGCCTGCGCAGCAGTGCTTATATTTTTTACCGCTGCGGCACGGACATTTTTCATTTCTGCCTATCTTTGCCATCAATTATACCATCTTCAAAATCTAATGAATTAAGCCTGTTGATTTATGAACATTTACTGTAGCCACAGTCATGGCATGTCTCACATCCCTCTTCAAAACGAAGCATCCCTGAGCACTCCGGGCAGGTTGTTGCAAACCCTTTCTGCGTGCCCGCCATAAATGATTTAAACAATTTACTCAATTGGGCGGGAAGGTCAAGCATATGTCCACTCGATCTGTCAAGTTGTTTGATAATTTCATCCATGGGAACATTGAAGCGAAGCGCCAAAGACACCAGTCGACACGTTGTGGTCCACATGGTTGATTTATCCTTGAGATCAACACGGTTATCAAAAGGAAATTTAGCAAAAACCTCCATAGGTTTCTCATCTTCATCAAAACAGACGATGATATATACGGATTTCTGATGCTGATCTTTCACTCGATATCGCTTAGCATCCAGGGTATCCGGCAGAATTTGTTTCACCGGCCCATGCTCTGAAACTATCGCGGTCTTATCTTTTTCAGAAGATTCTTTGGTATTCAACACCTGGGATTCACGTGAGCCGTCGCGATATACAGTCAACCCTTTGCAGCCCAGCCTGTAACCAGTGATATAGGCGAGTTTAACTTCATCCCGAGTTGCGCTGCCGGGAAGGTTGATGGTCTTGGAAATTGAAGAATCGACACCACTTTGCTGTAACACCCCCTGCATTCTAATATGATCTTCAGGGCCTATATCCTGTGCTGTGCAAAATACCTCCTGCCATTTTTGAGGGATATCTTCGTGTCCCATAACCGTTCCACTATCGGCCACCTTACTCATGAGTTCATCCGAGTAAAAACCTTCCTCTCTCGCTATCTGTTCGAAATGCTTATTCACCATAATCAGCCTGTCGCCATCCATCACATGTTTCACCATAACAATGGAAAAATATGGTTCACACCCGGAAGCGCAGTCAGCAATCATCGAAACCGTTCCCGTTGGCTGAATGGAGGTAAGGGCCGCATTTCTCCTCGGAAGATAGCTGTTAACATCAGGATCATAAGCAGGAAAAGGCCCTTTGGTCTGGGCCAGCAGAACAGAGCATTCCTCAGTAGTATCACGAATAAACTGCATCACCTTCCCTGAGAGTTCCCTGCCCTCTTCACTGCCGTAAGGAATGGCCAGTTGAATGAGCAGATCGTGTAATCCCATAATCCCCAGACCTATTTTCCTGGTCTTTAAGGTCATCTCTTTAATTTCCGGTATGGGAAACCGATTGCAATCGATAACAGAATCGAGGAAAAGTGTGGAATCACAAACAATTTTCTTTAATCTCTCATAGTCTACGTCACCATTTTTAACAAAATTGGCCAGATTAACAGATCCCAGATTACAGCTCTCATAGGGCAGCAACCACTGTTCGCCACAGGGATTGGTAGCTTCAAAATCTCCCAGCTGGGGGGTTGTATTGCTCTTATTTGCAGTATCTATAAACAGAACTCCCGGTTCACCATTGTGCCAGGCAAGATCAATTATTTTCTCAAATACACTTCGGGCATTTAAACTTCTGGCGACCCTGCCATCCGAAGGTTCTATCAGATCATAATCCGCGTCATCTTCCACAGCCTGCATGAAAACATCAGTAATACCGACACTGAAGTTAAAATTGTTAAATTTATTTTGATCCTCTTTGGCAGAAATGAAATCCATCACATCCGGATGATCGATTCTCAACACGCCCATATTGGCACCACGGCGCTTGCCCCCCTGCTTAATTGTTTCGGTAGCAGCATCAAAAACAGCAGCAAAAGAAAGCGGGCCGGAAGCCACACCCTGGGTCGATCGTACAGAAGCATTTTTTGAACGAAGGCGAGAAAAAGAGTAACCGGTGCCACCCCCCGTTTTATGGACCAGAGCTCCATTACGAATTGCAGTGAAAATGCCATTCATCGAATCTTCAACCGGCAACACAAAGCAGGCAGACAGTTGGCCTATGTCGGTGCCGGCATTCATTAAACAGGGTGAGTTGGGTAGAAAATCCATATGATAAATCATATTAAAATAATCTTCCCTGAGTTGCTGATAGTTGTCGGCTTCCTTCTCAACCTCAGCCACACTGTCTGCCACACGCCGAGCAAGTGTTTCCCAGGTTTCTATACAGTCACCGTTGGAATTTTTTAAATAATAGCGTCTAGCCAGCACAGTTTCTGCAGTAGTTGTCAATACCTGCTTGGTCAAATCGGGGGTCATTTAATTCCTCTCTGAATCGCACAAAATATAATTCGGGCATTTTCTCTATGGAAGATGTGTGCAATTCAGCGAATAAATCTCGCTCTGTTGAAGAAATTTGAGGCTGAATCCAGCACATCAGGATACACGTTTATACACAACATTTATGGCACACTCAAGACTTATCTACAACATATAGTACTATTTATACAAACACCCATAAATATCAAGGGATACAGAATGAATTTATTTTTTCAATATTTTTTTTTGAAATTAAAACATTTTTTTTACTCCCATATGGAAGTAATTCTTTCTGGCTCAGTCAGATGGTCTACCTGTGTCTGGCTTACATAAAAATGTGCACCTCTCCGACTCGTCTACCGGACCGGATGAGACGCTATAGCCAGAAAACTGATTATAAGAAGGGAGAAAAACAGAAACTGGATAGTGATTGTAGGATGAGCTTATTGGACAGCCTTTTTTCCCGGAAGAGAACCTCCGTTAGTTGAAAATCCTGACAAGGTATCGGCCATCCTTGCCTGATGTGATTTTTTCACACCTGAAGGCGTTGAATTCCACCAGAGTTTCCAACATATCAAAATCCACATAGAGCCAGGGAAATGGGTCATATTCAACACCCTGATACCTCCTGAGTACAAACTCAGTCTCTCCGAAGTACATATCGCCAGGAACATCAAGCGGATCCATGCTGGCATTGTTGATGATATTTTTCATGGTTTATCAGGTTAAGGAGATGGTAAGGGTGCTACAGAATCAACTTTTATGGCGTACATATCAAGGATAACTGCTAGATAAAGACGAACCCTTTGCGGGTTGCCAGTTGTACGCTAAAGATTCTTTGCGGTATGTAACTCTTGAGGAGTAATTGACTCGCAGGCGGGAAGTTTGAGATAAAAGAGGCAACAAATGATAAAGACTTCGCACCGGGCGAAGCCTTTACCATTGTTAGAATCAGAGCTTACTGCTGTACAACATTTGCAGCGGCAGGGCCTTTGGGGCCGTCGACCACATCAAAAGTCACACGTGCGCCTTCTTCCAGAGATTTAAAACCATCTGCTTGAATCGCTGAATGATGTACAAAAACATCCTTACCGCCATCCTGCTCAATAAAACCAAAACCCTTTGAATCGTTGAACCACTTTACTGTGCCTTCAGCCATCTTGTACTACTCCTTTGTGCTGGGTTCTCATGAGAACCACTTTGTTATAAAGCCGAAACATCATTCGATACTTCGACTGGAAGCCTGGTTGCCCAGACAAAATCAGTTATCAATGCCCCGGTTTATTCTTCGTTCCCGGTGCAAAAAGATAGAGTCCATCCCTACTTCTACACAAACAAAAGTCCCAAGATGGTTGATCGTCCTCCCGAAGAGAACGTACGACATTGGTGAGCGAGGCGGGATTCGAACCCGCGGCCTTTGGCTTCGGAGGCC
>CAXMTO010000501.1:0-2871 GCA_964196355.1 uncultured Myxococcota bacterium | reverse complement strand
AGGTGGCGATCATATTTTCCACCACCCTGACTTTCAATATCGGTGTATCCAAACAGTATTTGTAGGGCGAGTACAGTAAGAAATGCCACTATGAAAAGATTGGGACCGACCTGTAGTAAATTTAGGGACGGGTATTGATATTCTCTCTTTTATTGACTCTCTGGAATTATCAACGGTATCATGATGCTCCATTATCCACTGGTTTCCTGGAGTTAAGTTTGAAATTTTTCAGGTGTAAATATGCTCCTTTTTGGGCAAGTTATTGGGCTAAGATCAAATTAAAACTTAACAGGTACAAGTTACACTTGAGACAGGCTTTCTTCAACTATAGCTTCAATTTGGGAATCTATAATTGTCAACCCTAACATGTGTCTTGGGTTTTTCAACTGCTTTCAAGGAGAAATTAATGCCAATAGAACATGCTGAATGTGGAAATCTACAGAATTTATTGTCACAGATTGGTGCAGGATTGGATCAATTTTTAAATTTTGATCATCCGGATGCATTACATCCCAGTACTAACTGGCGAGAAGTGCTCAATACACCTCTACCTCAGCATGGTGTTGGCATTGAGGAAGTAACTCAAGACTTGATCACTCAGATAATCCCGAATGGTTCTCCTGTGCCAAAACCAGGCTTTACTTCGTTTATTTCAACTGGGTCAACCACAGTATCAACTCTAGCCAGTGCCGCAGCGAGCATTGCTTCTCCTCAGCGGTATAATCACACGGCCTTTAACTTTCTGGAAGAACTTTCTTTGCAATGGTTGGCAGAAATGTTTGGTCTAGGGAATATGCAAGGCGTATATAGCAGTGGTGGTTCAGTGGCAAATCTTATTGCTTTAGGTGGTGCACGGCAGTCAGCTTTTGAAAAAATCGGTCATGACCCCGCAGCCGACGGAATTAATAAACCGGTAAGCGTATATGCGAGCCAAGAGTGCCATCATACCATTCAACGATCTGGAGGTGTACTAGGAATTGGTCGACGAGCAATAAGAATAATTGGCTGTGACAAGGAAGGCAGGATGCGAGTAGATCTTTTACAAAACGCAATTCTGGAAGATAAAGCCGCCGGTATTATACCAATGGCTGTAGTTGCCAATGCTGGCACTACTAATACAGGTGCAATTGACCCACTGCAGAGAATTGGAGAAATTGCAAAGGAGCACTCTATTTGGTTCCACATTGATGGTGCATATGGATTACCCGGGATTTTAGATTCACAGGTAAGACATCTATATCGGGGTCTAGAGCTAGCAGATTCTGTGATCATTGATCCTCACAAATGGCTTGGCGCATCGGTTGGTGTTGCCGCAACGTTTGTGGGTGATAGGCAGTTGCTATACCGAGCATTTACACAAGAACCAGCCGACTATCTGGAAGGCTCAGTAAAGCAAGAAGATGATTCCAGACCTGTCATAGAACACTCACTGGATGACCTTGGTATTCCCTATTACGACTTCGGCGTAGAATTGAGCTCACCATGCAGAGGAGTGGTTGTATGGGCACTGCTTAAAGAGATAGGTGTTGAAGGTATGCGCCAAAGAGTAGTGCGTCACAATGCCATGGCACGCTCTATTTCAGAATTCGCTAATAAACACCCCCGTCTTGAAGTCCTGAGCGAGCCAACTCTTTCTATTTGTTGTTTTCGTTATGTCACTTCTAATTCGGAAGATCTCGATCGGTTCAATCAAGCCCTGCATCGACGCCTTGTTAGAGAAAATCAGTATATGCCAAGTACAACCAGAGTTAATGGGAACCTGGCGCTACGCCCTTGTTTTATAGGAGCACGGACAAATCAATCCCAAGTAACTGGTCTACTAAATTCGGTTTTAAGAATTGGCAGGGAACTAGAAGATACTGTAAATAAGACCCTGAAAGCTGATATGCATAGTCACTAATCATGAATGTGGTACGGCAAATTAAATCTCCCTCCTGACGAGATTCTTCAATTCATAAAACTCGCTGAATTCCCTATTAAAAATAAAAACTTAAAGGGACGAGGTGAAGCAGAACCAAAGGGGGAAGAAGATGAATGAGTTCAAAGAATTGCGGGAAATTGCTGGATTAACAAAGAAAAAGGCTTCAAAAAAGTTTTACGTAAGGCCGGAAACTATCAGAAAGTGGGAGAATGGGGCAGGTAATCCAAATTTATTGTTGTGGCCGATTATTGCGAGAACCTACAATATCAATGAAACATATTTATTGGAATTGTGTCAGCGAAACACAATTCCAATTCCTGACTCAAAAACAATCTCTGAAAAGACGTCTTGAGAGAAACCTACAGTAAACCAGCCAACGGTCGTGCAAAAATAAATTATGGTAGATGGAAAGGCAACATACGAAGATATCCCAGTTCAGGCAAAAGCAGGCACATCTTACATAAAGAAAACCCGGAATGGCTCAACAGGGAGCGAATGCTACGGGTCTGAATAGACAGCCGAGCCACCTGTTTTATGAGGTAGCTCGAAGCAGGTAATTTACTAAAGAAGGAGGATTAAATGAAACGTAAATATATTTCGTTATGCCTTCAGTACAAAGTTTTGTGGATATATGCTGGGGGCCTAAAAAACACTGTAGCCTCATAAATTTTTGCCAGTGGGAAAAGAAGCGTTTAATCGGAGTTTGTCCCCTACTCCTTCCTTCTCATCAATCCTCACCCTATCAGGTATAAAACCGGAGAACACCATGAAAAGTATATATATAAATGTTTGCGTTTGTTTTTGTCTATTTGGGAGCAGTTTAGCATTTGCAGATAATAAAAGTGAAATGATTGCCAATGCAGAGAGCGCTGCTCCCATTGCCGTTACGGCTAATGCTACCATAAAAGCACCAGATGGTACTGTCCTGCGTAAGGGCTCAAACAGTTATA
>CAXMTO010000500.1:0-4755 GCA_964196355.1 uncultured Myxococcota bacterium | reverse complement strand
CTTTGCGGACGAGAAAGATTATTGTGAATTTCTTGCGCTACTGCAGGAGGCCTCTAAAATGTTTGGCCTGCGAGTTGCGGCGTTTTGTTTGACATGTTTTCCGAGGAATCAGGCAAAGCAAAAAAAGGTTATAGTGACTTTCTGCAGAGTTCTGTTTTTGGTTCGGCTCTTTTTGGTAGGTGGGTTAAAGAAAAATACTATGCCGACTCGCAACATAATGACCCCTTTTATTTATTTTATTTAGTACTCTGTTTCTTTTTAATAATTGACATTCCTGACTCTATGGATACTATTATATCCAATTACGGCCGTAATGGCCATAATAATAATCATATTGAAGGGCGGCTGCAACAGTGGCAAAAAAGAGAATTTACTCCAAATATACTCAAGAAGCATTATCCCTACTGGGAAAGCAGATCAAGCTGGGGCGGAAGAAACATTATTGGAGTGAGGCAGATTTGTCTGAGAGAGCAGGTATTTCTCGAGTGACCCTGCAAAAAATCGAAAAAGGCTACCCTGGCTGTGCTATAGGTTTATTTTTTGAGGTAGCCGTTCTTGTCGGGTTAAAATTATTTGATCCTGAAGTGTCATCATTGGCCGGATATCTGGCCCAAACAGATGACAAGCTTGCCGTATTACCGAAAAAAATCTCTTCGAATACCAGGATAGTTGATGATGACTTCTGATAGAGTCTACACAGAAGCATTTGTCTGGATATGGCTACCTGGAATGTATGAGCCTGTGGTTGCCGGCAAACTGCTCTTATCCGGAGAACAATTGCTCTTTCACTATGGAAGGAGTTATCTGGCACGGCATAACGCCATTCCCATATACAAACCTGAACTCCCTCTTGTCTCTGGCCTTCTGCCCTTGCCTGCAGGCTTGCACATGCCTGGCAGTATTCGTGATGCATCACCAGATGCCTGGGGGAGAAGAGTTCTAATCAATAAAAAACTCGGCCTGAAAGGTGCTCATGCAGACACAGCCGCTCTCAATGAATTAACGTATCTTCTGGAATCCGGCTCCGATAGAATTGGTGCTCTGGATTTCCAATTATCTGCCACGGAGTATGTACCTCGCAACCAGCCTAATGTTTCTCTTGTTGAATTATTAAAATCTGCTGAGCGGGTCGAGCGGGGAGTTGTCTTAACTCAAGAGTTGGACCAGGCTTTGTATCATGGAAGCTCCATTGGTGGGGCCAGACCTAAAGCACTGATTGAGGATAATGGGAAAAAATATATTGCTAAATTTTCAACCAGCACAGATCTGTACAGTGTGGTCAAAGCGGAGTTTGTTGCCATGCATCTTGCGCAATTGGCAGGGATGCAAGTTGCACCTGTTTCTCTGAGCAAGGCGTCTGGCAAAGATGTCTTACTTATCGAACGATTTGACCGGGTTTATATGGATGGAAATTGGCAAAGGTTGGCTGTAGTCTCCGCCCTGACATTATTTGGTCTTGATGAAATGATGGCGCGTTACGCAAGTTATATCGATCTTGCTGAGATTGTTCGCCATCGCTTCACCAATGCTGCAAAAACACTTAAAGAGCTCTTTGCTCGTTTGGTTTTTAATGTTCTGTGTGGAAACACTGACGATCATGCACGTAATCATGCAGCATTCTGGGATGGCAATATGCTCAAACTTACCCCTGCCTACGATATTTGTCCACAGGGTCGTGCCGGGAATGAGGCATCTCAGGCTATGTTGATTGGAGCTGATAGTCGATTTAGTCGTCTTTCACTTTGCCTGGATGTAGCGGATCATTTCTTATTATCCCGGAAAGAAGCAATTGCCATTATGGAAAAACAGTTGAACATTATCATTGATAACTGGAATAAAGTTTGTGGTATTGCTGAGATGAATGATACTGATCGGACATTGTTATGGGGTCGTCAATTTTTGAATCCTTTTGCTTATGAAGATTTAAGGGGCGAAAGTGGGAAGTTGAAGAATCTCGCTGAAGAAGGCCGAAAAAAATAACTTGAAAACACAAAAAATGGGAGTCATGGAAACCTATGCACCTGCAACCTTTGTACAATACAAAGGGGTCTGATGATGCCCCCGGAGCGATGATTAAAATATTTCGAATCAATCTTCTGTTACTCTTGTTATATCTGTGGCCGATAGTGTCATTTGCCGGAAATGGAGTAGTTGGGGTATATGGTATTCCCGGAGCGGTGGGCGATAAAGGTGCCAACTTAGCCTCTCAGCTTAAAGAAGCCCAGGTGTCTGCTGTTTTTGTCCAACCCGATAGCGATATAATTCGCTTCTACAGTTAACATAAATTCAAGGTCTATCTTACTCTGAACGTTTTTGGCGGCAGGCAGCCCTGGAAGGATTTTCCCGATTCCGTACCTGTTACCAGTGATGGCAAGAAGCTCTCGGGTAAGTATGGAGGCGTTTGTCCTACCCATTTCGAGTGGCGCGAAAGTCGCCTGATGCTGCTTGAGCGCTGGTTGAATGATTATGCTGGTGTCAATGGTTTTTCCGGGGTCTGGCTTGACTTTATCCGGTACCCTGGAAGTTGGGAGCATGAAGACCCGTCAATCCCCGATAGTTGCTACTGTCAGAGATGCCTCACCCTGTTTCAGGCCGAAAAAGGTGTGAAGCTACCTGAAGGAGAGGATACAGCAGAAACAGCCCGCTGGATTAAGCAATATGCGGCTGCTCAATGGCTGGAATGGAAAAAAGAGCAGATAACCTCCTTTGCCAGAGATGCCAGGGCGCTCGTCAATAGGTTTTCCAAGGAACGGAAGCTTCAACTTGGTGCGTTTCTGGTGCCTTGGCGTAAGTCTGAAAACAACGGGGCACTCTCTTTTCATCTGGCACAGGATGCCGAATTGCTTGCACCATATATTGATCTGTTTTCTCCTATGGTATACCACCGAATGGTTGGAGAGTCGGTACCGTGGATTAAAGAGATAACTGACTACTACGCTGATCTGAGCGGAGTTCCGATCTGGCCTATCATCCAGGCTGAAGACGTTGATGTGGAAGAATTTGGCAAGATTGTTCAGGCCGTATCTGACTCTGATGCTGGCGGGATGCTTATTTACAAGTTCAGTAAGTTGGAGGAAGGGCACTGGCCGTTACTTGCACAGCTTGAGGTTAAAGAGAATGTCTTACCGAACCCCCGTCTGATAATCGATGGTACCAGCGGAGCAAACAAACAGTATTACCAACCCGAAGCGGGTTTGCCGCTGCACTGGTTTATCCCGCCTGTAGATAAAGTGCGGGACAGCAGATTCTGGATAGAGGAGCAGGGTGAAAATGACAGGAACGCTATCGGCCTGACAGCTGGGAACGATCGACAAGCGATTTGGAGCACAGATCTGCCAAATTGTCAGCCCGGTACTTCGTATTTATTCTCTGCGGAATTTCTCCGTCAAAATCGAAGAGACGGGTTGGCCTATCCTGAAATATCCCTATGGGGGCAGGAATATCTGCTAAATACCCACCGCATGGCAGGAAAATTTCAAAGATTGAAAACGATTGTCACTTGTCCCGAAAGTAGGAATGAGGACGAAAGTATATTCCAGTTTCGCAACATGTATCCTGGTAATTCATTCTGGATGCGCTCACCTGTGTTGGTCGCAAGGGAACAAACCGAACGCATCAGCCAAGTTAACCCATCTCAGCCTGCCACGAATTTTTTCCCCATTGGGACATATGGTGCCAACTCAAAAAACTTGGGAGTGCTCAAAGAGCTTGGGTTGAATACGGCGGTTGTCACTTTGAATCGGGGAAATATTGAAAAGTGTCTGTCTCTGGGGATGCACTGTACTTTGTCTGTACCGCGCGATCCCGCGAGGCTCATCTTGGCACTGGATCAGTTTGATTCACTTCTCAGGCAAGGTCGGTTTGCGTATTATGTGAACGATGAACCTGGCATTCACTCTTTTTCTGAAGGAAAGGCGGAGGATATTCAGCGAATTATCAAAGAGCGTTACCCAGAAGCTGTAACAAGTATGGCTATTGTCCGTCCACAGATTATACCTTTTTATGAGAAGGGCGCTGATTATTTTATGCTGGACCAGTACCCGGTACCCAGTATGCCGATGACCTGGTTGTCGGAATCAATGGATGAGGCAGCTTTGCACGTTGGCAGGGGACGTCTGCAGTCAGTTATCCAGGCTTTTGGTGCAACAAAATATGCGGAAGGAGGGTGGCCGAGGCTGCCGACTTTTGAGGAGATGAACTGCCTTGCTTTTCTCTCGATCATTCATGGCAGCAGGGGGATTTATTTTTATACCTTTCCCAGTATCAGTTCGACCATGCAGGGTAAAGAAGACTTCACGCGCTTGATTCGGAGACTAAACAGCATGCGCTCCTGGCTGCAGGTTCCTAATGATGAAGAAAAGGTATCTGTAGAGATGACTTCAACGTATAAATTTGATCCGCGGGGGAACCCGGCGGTACATTGTGTTCAAAAGGTGCAATATAACACCGGGATGCTGATTTGTGCTAACACTCTGAATACACATACTGAAGCGGAAATTAGCCTTTCGGGGAAGCGGTTGTCGGAGTGGCAGGATTATTTTGGGAGCGTGGTGTCTCCGGTTGTTGATGGCACTATTCTTGCCCGTTTTGCACCTTATGAGGTCAAGGTGCTGATTGAGTCAAAATAGTTTTTCATACAAGAGGTTAAAGTGTTCCCAGCGTTACTTTTGCACCACTTTTAATTTTGTTTCTGTAGTATTCCACAACAACCTCTGACTTTGGAGCAGAGAGAGATATTCGGTTACGGAGATCGGC
>CAXMTO010000499.1:0-3412 GCA_964196355.1 uncultured Myxococcota bacterium | reverse complement strand
TACAATCTCTCTCATCTCGATAAACGGGACTCTCCTTAACACCCCTCTGGGGGGACGGAAAACACAGAGAACACTTTCTGAGCTGTTGAACTCGCATATTCGGTTCGACAAGAAGAGTACGTTCAAACATCTTTTCCCTGCAACCCGACACCTGTTTTCCTCATACAAAGAGCAGATTCAGATATGTTTGGCTACCATCGCGATCGGAGCAATTCTTTTAGGTTCCATATTTATTTTTTTCACTCAGCTGGCGGAGTATGGCTGGTAATAATGCCTATCATCTCAAAATGGTAGCGCAAAAAAAAAGCTGCGCTCTCTACTGAGTAGAGAGCGCAGCCCGGTCGAGTCCAAGCAATTAAAATTACTTGTCATCCTCGTCTGGCAAAGATGTCATGGTACCATCCCAGGTATCGACTTTGGTCGAAACCTCACCATCTTCTGGAAACCATGTAGCGGTTACGTTCTTGGTTTCTGTAAAGAACTTAAATCCGTCGGTTCCCATACAATGCAGATCACCAAAAAACGAATCTTTGTGTCCGGTGAAACCAAAGATACCAAGAGGTACAGGAATGCCGACGTTGATCCCAACCATTCCGCCATCTGTCCTTTTTGAAAATTCGCGTGCATAATGTCCGTTCTGGGTGTAGATGACGGAGCCATTGGCAAACGGATTCGAATTCATGATAGTCAACCCTTCTTCAAAATTTTCGACACGCTTGATACATAGGACAGGCCCGAATATTTCTTTCTCCCCCACTGACATATCTTCAGTTACATTATCAAAAATTGTCGGCCCGACAAAGCTGCCATTCTCACATCCGGTTGGAACTTCCGGGTTTCTACCGTCCACAATCAATTCGGCACCTTCGTCTATACCCGTTTGTATCCAGTCCAATACGAATTCCTTATGGCCCTGGTTGACGACCGGTCCCATATCTGTCTCTTTTTCGTAGGCAGGACCCAATTTCAATTCTGCTGCAAACTTCTTGAGATAGGCTACCAGTTCATCTGCAATGCAATTTTCAACGACGATTGTAGGCAAGGCCATGCAGCGCTGACCGGCACATCCGCAAAATGCATTGATAATGCCCAGGGCAGTCCTCTCCATCTTACAGTCTCTCAGAACCAGGGCATGATTTTTTGCCTCTGTAAGTGCCTGAACTCTCTTCCCGTTTGCAGCTGCGGTAGCATAAATATGCTTGCCTATTTTAGTTGAACCAACGAAAGAAACACCTTTTATTGCCGGGTGTCTAAGAAGGATTTCGGCCTCATTTCTACCCGCAGTAAATACGTTAATTACACCGTCTGGAAGCCCCGCTTCCTGCCAGAGTTCCATCATTCGAAGTGATGACTGCGGCACGAAACTGGCCGCTTTAAGAATCATGCAGTTACCGGTAGCAATACAGATAGGAGTCATCCAGCCGTGTGGGATCATGGCGGGGAAATTCCAGGGTGCTATTCCGGCAAAGACACCTATTGGATGGTGATACTGAACAGTATCATACCCCGTGGATACCTGCATAAGAGACTCACCTTTCATCAGATGAGGTGCGCCACAGGCAAACTCCACAACTTCATTCACTTTGAGAATGTCACCCATTGCCTCAAACCAGTTCTTCCCCATCTCCTTTGCCAGCAGATGAGTCAGTTCATCGAGATTTTTATCGATCAGGCTTTTCATGCGAAAGAGAACCTGTACCCGCTTGGCTACCGGGGTTGCTGACCATGCCGGATAGGCTGCGCTGGCCGCTTCGATAATGCTCTCCACCTCGTCGGCAGTGCACTGTGGCGCATATGCGATGATTTCGCCGGTAGAAGGATTGTGACACTCCATGTATTCTGTTGTTTTGGATTCAAGCCACTGGCCATTGCAATGATACTTGAGTTTTTTGGGTTCTGCCTGCATCTGTAATTCCCTCCAGGTTGGTTTTTGTTTCATTAAAATAAATGTTAATTCACGCTGTAACGACATCTGCGCCACAAAAGTATGTGGCGTCCAATGAACTGCATCGTCATTACCCAGGGTAACGCTGTCTAAAGGCTGGATGCTGTCAGTAACAACTATCTACCCGAATAGTGACATGTTGTATATCGACCAAACCATTTAAGGGGATCAGGCAGCCTGTAGACAGTTCTGCCAAAGCCTGCTTCCGGCCTGGATCTTTTTTAATTTAGCCAGGTGCTGTTCAACTTGTTCCACATGGTCCAGCATTATTTTCGAAGCAAGCTCACTGTTTCCCCGTGAAATTGCATCATATATTTCCTCATGGGATATCAACACAGACTCCCTGAATTCTTCGTCAGGTTTGAGTATATTTTTGAAATCCTCCAAAAGAGTTTCGACAAAATCAAGCATCAGGATAAGGATTGGGTTATTAGTCTGATTAGCTATGAGCAGGTGAAATTCCATCTCGTTCCGGGTGACTTCGTCCCAGTTCTGGAGTTCATAGTTTTCCCGAGTTGCAGAATTGATTTTTTTGAGTCTTTTCAGGTCCCTCTCGGATATTTGTCGTGCGGCACATCCGGCGGCGTGCGGTTCCATCATTCGCCGCAGCTCTGACAGGTTTTCAATGGTGAGATTTTTGAAATAGAGATAATTAGCCAGATTTTGCGTAGCGACATGCTTTTCAACTTCGACGATAAAAGCTCCACCGGCATTACCTTTACGCATTATTATCAGACCGAGATGCTCAAGGGCGCGCATAGACTCTCTCAAAGTCTGCCTGCTGACCTTGAACTGCTCTCCCAACTCTTTTTCAGAAGGTAGCCGATCGCCGGGCTTCAATTTACCTTCGAGTATAGCAGCCCGAATTCTCTCGATTATTATATCTGTAGTCTTACTCTGCCGTGCTGATTCAAACATAATAAAGATACCTTTTGTAAAAGTTGTCTTAGATTGGAATATTCTAATATCATAATATTTGAATCTATGCAAGACTATATTGAAAAAAATATTGAGTAGTATGACACACACATTGAGAGCTTTCTCAATCCTACCAAGGTATATTAGTGCCTTACTCCATAAAACCAGTCACTTTTTTCAGTACCCCCTTGTGGGGTGTTAGACGGAAAATGGATCTCAAACCTTAAACGAAATTTCACAGAACACATAATTTCAGGAGATAGCGGATATGAAAAAGGTACCCAAACTTACCCTGGAGGATGCAAAACTTATGATGGCGGCAGCGGAAACGAAAGCAGTGGAGATCGGTGTTGACATGGACATTGCAATAGTCGACGATGGAGGTAACATGCTCTTATTCCAGCGCATGGACAACGCCAGAATTACCAGTATTTCCATAGCGATCGACAAGGCCTTCACGGCCGGTGCAGCCCGCAAATCAACCCGTGCCTATGGTGAAGCCAGTGGCCCGGGAGGTCCCTCATTCGGCATCAACTCAAGTATCCAGGG
>CAXMTO010000498.1:0-9570 GCA_964196355.1 uncultured Myxococcota bacterium | reverse complement strand
TGCGCGAACCATCCAGTCTTTATCAAGTCCCAGATAGCTGCCGGTATCACCGGATTTACCAAGCATACGCTGAACAACAGGATTGTTTGATTTTTCTTTCATTTCCAGAACATTAGCTGCAGTAACCCCATACTCTTCCGCGGCAATGAGTCCATTGATAACCCAGGTAACGATATCCTTCCACTGGTTATCTCCGTGCCGAACCAGAGGAGACAGAGGTTCTTTTGAAATGACTTCAGGCATAATCTGGTGATCCTGAGGGCTGGCAAGAGTTGTCCTGAGAGAAGCCAGCTGGCTTACGTCTGTAGTAAAAGCGTCACATCTGCCTGTAGAATAGGCCCCGAGAGCCTCTTTTTTGCCGTCAAAAACAAGTGCTTCTATTTTAAGGCCATGGAGTCTTGCAAAATCAGCAAGGTTAAGTTCAGATGTTGTTCCGGCAGTTACACAGACGCTGGCCCCATCAATTTTTGTTGCCGAGTCCACACCTAAGGCTTTGGAAATCATGAAGCCCTGGCCATCATAAAAAACGATTGTTGTAAAATCAACTCCCTGTTTTGCATCCCTTTTCAACGTCCAGGTGGTAGTTCTGGAAGTAAGGTCTACCTGACCGGAAGAGACAGCAACAATCTTTTGCTTGGATGCTAAAGAAACAAACTTTATCTTTTTAGGATCTGACAAAACGGCCGCCGCAACTGCTCTGGCCATATCAACGTCAAATCCCACCCATTCTCCGGTTGAATTAGGAATTGAAAATCCTGGAACACCTTCACTGATACCGCAGGTCAAGACATCTTTTTTCTGCACATCCTCAAGAGTTCCTGACCAGGCCGTAGAAGCAGTAATGACAATAGACAGAACGATAAGTAGCATTATTTTTTTCAAACTGTTTTCCTCCTTTTAGAAATGAGTTAATTAAGTATTGGGTGTTGCACTACATGGTACCAACAATCCTCTTTTGATACATGTCTTTTATTTCTTTCCTGATTTTTACGACTGACCATCCTTTCCCGCAGCGATACAAACACTATGGCGCTGCAGTGCCTCTCAACTTCATCCCACCAGATATGTTCCGGTTCCAGCAGCAATAAGTACATTTTGGTCGTTGCATAATTCCGTCCGGATTACTGCCACCTTATTTCCTTTTCGTAGAACAGAGCCGGAAGCCGTAAAAAAAATGCCGGCCCCTGTTCTCAGATAATCAACCCTCATATCAATAGTTCCGACCCTGGTCAGACGTTTTTCTATCTCATCGAATCCGAGATTACCCAGATGTTTCAGCAATTCGACAGATGCGATGAGACCGCCCGTCAGATCCAGTACCGATGATATGACGCCTCCGTGCAAAATCTGCCGCATGTAATTTCCAACCAGTTCCTCCCGCATATCAATACTGACCGTTACTTTTGTCGGTGTCAAAGCGTCTATGCGAATGCCAAGCAGGCTGTTGAAAGGCATCTTCTTTTCATACATTCCTTTCAGCCTGGTCAGCATTTCTTGCTGGTTTAATGTCTCATCCATTATTCTTTCACATCAGTACAGATTGATTGTTCCTGTTCCTGCTCAAAGTAACAGAGAACGGCAAGTGTCAGATTGCTCATTGCACAGATCAAATTGTTATCAACTTCTCATCGTTTTGCAGCAACTCAGTCAGCGGGATTCCCCAGTACTTCACCTCTATATTCAGATTTTCCAGAGTTTCCGTTACACCCAACTGGTCAGCACAGGCCTTACACGCAGTTATATGAACCCCCGCCTCTAATGCTTTCTCAACCATTTTCTGGATATTTTCGTCCTCACTCACTAATTTTGCAGGAGCACCCCAGATAATGAGTGTAACTTTCTCCCACCACCCCTTAAGAAGAGCATTCACGGTATACATGAACACCATTTTTTCTGCAGTTATTGGATTGTCATTTGTCCATAATACATAGAGATGTCTTTTTTTACTCATAGACTCTCTCCTCGTTGATTTGCGTTTAATGAATTAACTACAACTCTATCATCATTCTTTAAATTGAGCATTAAGACTATTAACCTGGATTTTTCGTTAAAAAAACAAAAATTAACAAGCTCGACCATATCAACATGTGTAATATGCTTCCAAATAAATTCACCCAACACCCCACGAGGGGTATAAGTACCATGGTGATATATCTAACACCGGTTAACGGTAAAAATCCCTGCACGCTTTTCAGTACCGGCTTGATGGGTATAAGTACCTTGGTGGTATATGTAACCACATAACTTTAAAACACATTTCTCAGTTTCTTGTCTTTTATGACAGGGTTTCTGGAGTAAGGTACTAACAACATAATTTCAAAAACCATTCCTCGGTTTCTTGTCTTTTACACCCCTCAAGGGGGTACTGAAAAGAGTGACAGGTTTTCTGGAGTAAGGCACTAAAAGGAGGGTAAGCAGGTGGCTGAGCAAAAGAAGATAGGTGTGATTGGTTTGGGCTCGATGGGATACGGTATCGCAACATCAATAAGCAGATCCGGTCATACAGTGTGGGGATTTGATGTGGCCGCGGGGCAAGTTGAAAAATTTATTGCCGCCGGCGGCAAAACCGGCAATCTAGCCGACGAGGCGCGACATTTTGATATCGCCGTTGTAGTAGTTTTAAATGCGCCGCAGACAGAAGCCGTGTTACTTGGTGAAAACGGTTTTGTCCCCAAAATGAAGCCCGGCACAGCTATAATCTCCTGCGCGACTGTAGCTCCACAGTTTGCCCGTACGATGGCCGAACGCTGCAAACAGTTTGGTGTCTTTTACCTGGATGCACCAATTTCGGGCGGGTCGATCAAAGCTGGAGAAGGCCGGCTCTCGGTCATGGCTTCCGGGAGTCCAGAAGCATTTCAAACTGCACAGCCGGCACTGGACGCCATGGCTGAAACTGTATTCGAACTAGGAGATGATGTTGGTGACGGATCTGCAATGAAAGCCGTAAATCAGCTCCTTGCCGGAGTGCACATAGCCAGCATGGCAGAAGCACTTACCTTCGGTATAACCCAGGGGATTGCACCGGAAAAAATTGTGGAGGTGATCTCGCAGTGCGCCGGCACCTCGTGGATGTTCGAGAACCGCGCACCCCACGTGGTAACGGGTGACTACACACCGCACTCGGCCATTGATATATGGCCCAAGGACCTGGGGATTGTGCTGGACGTTGCTCGCGGCGCCAAGTTTTCTGCACCGCTTACAGCGGCCGCGATGCAGCAGTTTCTCGCTGCTTCCGGCTCGGGCCTCGGGGATGAGGATGATGCTGCGGTTGCAAAGGTCTATGCCAGAAACGCAAATATAACTTTACCAGGAGAAGAATAAGATTTCGCAGGTCAGGTGCAGGCTGTGGATTACGCTGCCATCATATCTTTTGATTGTTTTCCTGTCATACTCTCGATATGTATTTCCCAGACTCGAAGACTGTTGAGCGCTTCCTCACCAAAAGTCCATACCTGACCAGAGTACTGCTTCATTATTTGATTGAGTCCCTCCGTCTTATCCTCATGAGAAACCAGCTCTTCAACCCTCCCGTATCCAATTACACTCTGGAAGGAAAATGACCAATCACATGGCTTTTCCTCATGAGGAACAAGTTTAGCGCCATGTTCGAATTCAAAACACACTTCATTGTTGGTGGCAATATACTCTATCTTTTTCCCTTGCCCGGAGGAATGGAAAAAAATAGAACTCCCGTCATAGCCAAATGAAACCGGTACTATGTACGGTTTATTATCCATCGCCAACCCTATTCTACATACCTGACATTTTCTTATTACCTGTGAAATATCGTCACGATCCGTTATTTCCTTATCTTTTCTTCTCATCATTTGACTATTCCCAAATTTTGTGATTCACGTGGTTTATGTATAGAATTCCAATTGCGCGTAATTGCTCCCGAGAGGACAACTCAGCTTTCTTAGTATACTGCAAAGCACCCTCGCAGCTCATATAATTTTTTCCAACCGGGCTCACCGTCTGCACTAAAAAAACAAGAGACTCCATTTTAAAAGACGTAGAATTGCGTTCAAATAAACTCAGCCACCTCTCTTTATCGAACACCGGTAAACTGTAAAAAATCCTGCACTCTTTTCAGTACTCGCTTGAGGGGTATAAGTACCTTGGAAATATTTCTAACCACATAATTTTAAAACACATTACTCAGTTTCTTGTTTTTTATGACTGAGTTTCTGGAGTAAGGTACTAAATATTACTTTCTCTCTTTTTCAATAAAGGGTATTACCAATTAAAGCTTCAATCTCCTTCACCGTCTCCTGCTAGAAACAAAAAGGCGTAATTTAAACAGATTGCTACGTAACAATGGACCTAGAGCAACCGACCTTCAAAGATCTGGTAGACTTCCACAAGCTGGAACTGCTGTTCGAAAATTTCTCTGCAGCCACAGGCTTTACGACTGGTCTGCTTGATCATACGACGAAGGAAGTACTGCTTGGTACAGGTTGGCGTGACATTTGTGTCAAATTCCATCATATATGTCCAGCCTCCTCGAAACATTGCAATATCAATAATAAAAAACTTGCCTCCGGATTAACTCATGCGGGAGAGATCAGCATCCATCACTGTGAAAATGGTCTTGTGGATGGATCCACCCCTATCGTCATTGAAGGGAAGCATTTTGCCGACCTGTTTACGGGCCAGATACGATTTACCCCACCGGACATAGAACATTTCAAGCTCCAAGCACGACGATACGGCTATGATGAACAGTCATATCTACAGAGCCTTGGCGAAGTTCCGGTGGTAAGTGAAGAAAAATTCAACGCCATGCTGCGTTTTCTTGTACAGATGGCCTCAATGATTGCTGAGACCGGCCTGGCCAACCTTAAAATCCGTCAGGCATCTATGGAGAGGGAGGCCCTTCTTCAAAGCATATTCAAATCAGCACCGTTGGGCATTGGACTTGTTGTCAATCGGGTTTTTCAGTGGACAAACCATAAACTGTCTGAAATCACCGGGTACAGCAGCGCAGAACTTAAAGGGAAGAAGTCCAGCATGCTCTATCTGAGCAAAGAGGAATTTGAACGAGTTGGCCAGGAAAAATCTTCTCAGGTAAAAAAGACCGGAACTGGTTTTGTGGACACCCAGTTCAGACGTAAAGATGGCTCTATTGCCGATGTCCATCTCAGCTCTACCCCCCAGAACAAGGACGATTGGACAGCCGGGGATATTTTCACTGCGCTGGACACCACTGAGCTCAATAAAGCTTTCGATATTATCAACTGGAGTACTTCTATTGCTTTTCTCTGGAGAAATGAAAAGAGCTGGCCTGTCGATTTTGTCTCAGACAATGTGCTCGGGCTGACTGGTTATTCACCCCAGGAATTTACTTCGGGTAAAGTTTCATACGCTGATCATATTGTACACCCTGATGATCTTGAGAGGGTCAGCCTTGAAGTAACCAAAGCCAGCAAAAAACAGACTGCAAAGCAATTCACGCATAAACCCTACCGAATAATAACAAGGAATAAAGAAATTAAATGGGTTTCTGACAGCTCTCGACTGAAAAGAAACAGCACAGGCAGGATCACGCATTATCAAGGAATAGTCGAAGATATTACTGATCGGAAAAAAAATGCCCTTGCCCTACGAAAAAGTAAGGAAGAGTGGGAAAAAACATTTAATGCCATACCCGATATAATTACCATCCAGGACAGAGAAATGCGTGTTGTTCGTGCCAATAAAGCGGCTCATACTTTCCTCGAAGCTGAATATGGCGACCTTATCGGCAAATACTGTCATGACATATTTGGTGACATCTCCGAACTCTGCGACAATTGCCCAACTGTCTATTCTAACAAAGATTTCAATTATTATCCGAAAACGATACGACATGAAAATCTGGGAAAGGTCTTTCAAATATCGTCTTCTCCAATTCTTGACGAAAATCAAGAGGTCCAGTTTCTCGTCCACATAATTAAAGATGTGACGGAACAAAAAAGAATCGAAGAAGAACTTTTGCAATCCCAAAAAATGAAGGCTGTAGGTACACTGGCCGGCGGAATAGCACATGATTTTAACAATATCCTTTCAGCTATTATGGGATATTCCGAAATCGCCAAGCTTTCCCTCCCCGCCTACAGCCCCGCCTTAAAAGATATTGATGAAGTTCTGAAAGCAAGCAACCGGGCTGCAGACCTGGTAAAACAAATTCTCACATTCAGCCGAAAACCAAACCATCATCGCGGACCTATTGCTCCCCACCTCGTCGTCGAAGAAGCTCTGCAGATGATGCGATCGTCAATGCCGGCCACTGTTAAAATCCAACAAAACATTGATAAAAAATGTGGCGTAATTACAGCAGATCCAACTAACCTGCATCAAATCATTGTCAACCTGTGCACTAATGCCCTGCATGCTCTGGAAGATGAAAAAGGAGTCATAGACGTCAGCCTGAAGCTCAAAAACATAAAAGCCGGTAAGTTAAGAGGAGAGCCTGATATCTCTCCCGGGAAATTTATTGTTTTGAAAATAAGTGACACAGGCCATGGTATGGATCAAGCGACCATCGAGCGTATATTTGACCCTTATTTTACTACTAAAGAAGTTGGTAAGGGGACAGGACTAGGCCTTGCAGTTATTCATGGAATCGTTAAAGAATACAATGGATTTATACGCGTGCAGAGTGAAGTTGGAAAAGGAACCAGTTTTTATGTTCATATTCCTGCAATAAAACAGGAAACATCTACAATAGACGACACACAAGAAGTTACATCTCTACCCACTGGGAACGAGCGACTCCTGATTGTTGATGATGAAAGTACAATTGTAAATCTGAAAAAAGTCGTTCTTGAGCAACTCGGCTATAAGGTGACTGCCACGACGGAAAGTCTTGATGCCCTGAAAACAATCAAGGCTGATCCCAGCCAGTTTGATCTGATAATTACCGATCAGACCATGCCAGAACTTACCGGTACCGAATTAACCAGGGAGGTCTTGCAAATAAAGCCAGATATGCCTGTCATACTCTGCACCGGCCACAGCACCGTCATTTCAGAGGAGAGTGCTCTTGCAGCAGGCATTAAGAAATACCTCCAAAAGCCGGTAAACAGGGCAACACTCTCCCAGTCCATACGGCAAGTACTGGATAAAAATTAATTTGCTCAACCCTCACTGCAGAGGGTAAGATTATGGACCTTGTCAAAATTAATTTCGAAACTTTTGAAAAATCAATAAGAGATGCACTTGATGCTATTGCCGCTCCTGAACAGCTCAACCAGCAAACAGCAATACTGATAAAACCAAATCTGACAAACAGTTCACCCCACCCCATAACAACATCACCGGAGTGCTGTAAAGTTATCATTGAGTATGTCCGCCAACATTCATATGCTGAAATTGTCATAGCTGAAGGATGTGGAGATGCAAACCTTGAAACCGACGAAATTTTCAAAATCCTTGGCTACACCGCGATGGCTGAAAAGCTCAATGTTCCCTTGATAGATTTGAACTATGGACCGGTTAAAAAATTGACGAACAAGGCTTGTCCTGTCTTTCCCCAAATGTACCTCCCTGAAATTGCTTTTAGCCACTATATTATTTCTGTTCCTGTGCTAAAAGCGCATTCTCTTGCGGGAATGACGGGCAGTTTGAAAAACATGATGGGTTTTGCACAGCCCAAATATTATTCAAGTCGCTATGGTAACTGGAAAAAAGCAGTGTTCCATGAGAAAATGCAGGGTTCCATTATTGACTTGAACACATATCTCCCCCCAGACCTTTCGGTAATGGATGGCAGTATAGGTCTGGCTGATTTCCATCTTGGAGGACCGGAATGCAACCCGCATGTAAAGAAAATTATTGCCGGTTATAATCCCTGGCATGTGGATAGGGAAGGTGCCGGACTGCTGGGGTTAAACTGGAATGAAATTGGCCATATTGCCGCTGGAAACTCTCCAGACGATTCAGGTTATTAACTGCTGCCTCGCCTTAATCTTCGCATCTATAAGCTCTTTGTGGGTCAGACGAAGGAGATTGGCAAGCTTGTGGGCAAAATGATCTTCATGTGCTTCAAGATGGCCATCAATATGAATAATGCGCCACACTGCCTCCATTGCTTCAATTTTCTCCTGCTTTGTGAGATTGTCATTCATGTAGCGAGTAAACTGAAAGAGATCAACGGAATTTTTCCGTTCCCGGTCACCACTAACAAGTAGCTCGTTGATTTCTTCACTGGGGACGCCATACTTTGTAGACAATGTCAGGATGACATGTTTTTTCTCCTCACTGGAACACTCCCCGTCTACATGTGCTGCCTCAAGGAGCAGCACACAGAGTGCCATGTTAACATCCTGCACATCATCCTTTTTCTTTGTCTTTGGTCCGGAAGCATCCCCCAGGATCTTCTTTATCAGGTCAAGCATGCTGAAACCTCGGTATTCATTTTTTAAACCAACACCTCACAAGGGGGTATAAGTACCTTGAAGGTTTTTCTAACATTGTGATTTCAAACCTCTCTCACAATTTCTTGTTTTTTATGACAGGTATTATGGAGTAAGGGACTAATATCCCATATACTCACCGATCAGTTTCACATGAATGCGCTTTTCTATCATATGGCCTTCGATGATACTCCACATATTACAGATTCGGGTTGGAGATTTACAGTCACTGCACAAACCGGTTTCCACACAGGGGTTCTTCAACCCTAAACGGATATTATTAACCGGTGAGGCATAGTGTTTGACTCTTGCCATGGCAGATTCAAGATCGGGAGAGACCTTATTCATACCCACCATCAGGATAACTTTTTTGGGTCCGAAGCTCATTGCTGCGACGCGGTTGCCCATACCGTCGAGGTTAACTAATTTTCCATCCAGCGTGATTGCATTTGTGCTGGCAATCATGAAATCAGCTGTCATCCCCTCGCGCCTGCGACCCAATCCTTCTTCCTTCGTTATTCCCGGTTCATATGGATCAATGAGGGTGACATCCGGTATCTCGGAAATCCCCTCCCAGAGACCTGCTTCTCCTGCGGTCATGGTGCCACAGCGGATGACTGATGCGCCTGGTGTGATCATATCAACGACTTCTTCTTTGGCCTGAACGGCAGTAGCGGCATAACTGCCCTCCATGCGACGTTTTTCCAGATTTTTAATTAATTTCTCGGCTACTTTTTCATTCCAGAGAACCTGATTCTGATCCATTGAGTTTCTCCTTTCGGGCAAAATTTCAGTCTTCTGACCATCTCTATATTGGATAGAGTTCGATTTAATTTACCTATAAATTTTCAAAGCCAATAGCCACGGTGTGTGGTTTCACAATCCCTTTTCGCTCTTACGGGAAAATCAATTAGAAAATGGCAATTCTAACAATAAAAACGGATGAAATCAAATATTTAGATCAAAAACATAAAAGAGAGTCACTGCAAAAAACCTGGCTGATCGAAATGGCATCTGGTTCTGCCGGGGCTCCTAAAACGGCAAGCTCCCTAAATCCAGATTTCCGCCGGAAAGAATAATACCTACTTTTTTTCCCTGTATATCTACTTTATTATCGAGTATGGCGGCCAGGGACACAGCAGATGAAGGCTCCACCACGATTTTCATCCGTTCC
>CAXMTO010000497.1:0-20954 GCA_964196355.1 uncultured Myxococcota bacterium | reverse complement strand
TCTCGTGGAGAGGTTTCGTGGCACATTGGTAGATGACCAGTTCAAATCCGATGTTGCTGTCATTCTCTCCCCCTTGCCCTTGATACCCATGCTGATATGCTACTGGCGACCTGAGGACGGCCTGGAATCATCGCTTAATCTGTTTTTTGATGATACCGCTGAGTCGAACATAGGTATAGAAGGTCTCTACACCCTCGGCGTTGGTATTGCCCGGATGTTGGAACGGCTGTCAATGGTGCATGGTAATTGACTACTACTCAACAGGGGAGGAGCAAATAACAATAAGGGTAATGCAGTATTGAGAACGGCCTGATAGTCGAAAAGATACAGGCAGAGGAGCAAAGGGCGACCGTTTTTACCCAAAAAGTGACCGCTGTATATTATACGTTAGGGCTATGATCATGGGGCAGGAACTAAATAAAATAAAGAGAATGTACAATGCTGTAGCAAAAGAATATTCGGAGACATTTTGTGGTGAATACGAAAAAAAGCCAAAAGATCAAGAAATTCTCCACAGATTTTCAATTGAGATAGGGGATAAGAAGCCTGTTTGGGATATTGGCTGCGGTCCCGGTCATACTACAAAATATCTGAAAAATCTTGGTATTGAAATTTCAGGACTGGATATATCCGATAAAATATTAGAACAGGCAAGAATAAATTACCCTGAGATTCACTTCAAAAAAGGAAATCTTCTTAAGTTAGAATTTGAGAACGATTCAATAGCTGGTATAGTAGCCTTTTACACGATAGTTCACTTTACAGAAGAACAAGTACGTGTCGCCTTTGGTGAAATTTTTCGTGTTTTAAAACCAGGTGGAATATTCCTTTTCACCTACCACATTGGTGAAGAGACAATCCACGTTGAAAAGTTTCTCGGTAAGAAAGTTGATATAGAACTCATGCTCTTTAAGACAGATTTCATTTGTAGGTGTCTAAAAAAGAGTGGATTAAAAATTATTGAAGTAATCGATAGAGAACCATATCCTGGGGTGGAGTACGAAACCCGAAGGGCTTACGTATTTGCGATAAAGCCAGTCGTGAAAAAATCGCCCTAATCGGGTAAATATCTATGAAATTTCAGAAAACATTGATCACAAAAAAACGGGATAGCATTCAATTATCCCATATTGTTATCAAAGGGACCAATGAAGAAATCGGCTATAAATTCGGATGTTTGGCGAACGACTTTCACAAGATTGATAAATCTGCCAACATTGACGCCTCAAAAGTCGAAAGCCAGTATAATTATCTGAAAAAGCGTTATCCGGAACACTATGCTCGTATGTCTGGCTTTGCAAAGGCCTACGGAAAAACCTTAAGCGATCATAATTATGATTTTTCTTTCTTCGGGGATGTGCCAAATGGGGTGGCTTGTTCTGCTGTCTACTACCCACCAGCCACTACAAGTTCAAAATGTGGATATATTAGCCGAAATCTTGATTTTTCCATCCCCAAGAATCTTAAACTCGAGAAACCCGTATTTCCTTTTAAGCATACCTATGTAATAGAAATGTATCCTGAATCCTCTTATTCGTCCATTTCGCTATTCTGTTTTGAAGTGTTTGGTTTGGCATTAGAAGGAATCAATTCTGAAGGGCTTGCGGTAATTCATCTTGCAGACGCAGATACGAGAATTGATCATGAGAATCTGGCCACAAAACAAACAAAAAAGGGATTCAATGAGTTTTTGCCGATCCAGTATTTGTTGGATACATGTTCAACCGCCAACGAAGCAGTAAGGGCATTAAAACAAATGGAGCATTATCATGTTGCGATCCCAGTTCATTTGCTTATAGCCGACAAACATGGTGACTCATTTGTCTTTGAATATTCTCCTGATGGGTCTAGGAAAGTATTTGTTCAAGGTAGCGTCACTTCCCCGCTGAAGGTGACCAATTTTCAGCTGAACCGCTTATCAGACCCAAATATGAAAAAAATGATGGAATCTCGATCTGATGAAAATGGTTACGACCGATATCAAGTGCTCGAAAAACTAATAGACAAAATTCAATTTCCAATGACAGAAAAATTAATACAAGAAACAAATGCTGCGGTTTATGTTCTTGAGAATAATGGTGAAATTCTTGATCGAACATTATTTCACTGCATTTATGACACATCATCGTGTTCTGTGAAGATATGTCTTTTGCCCAAGATAAAAGAGACAATGAAAGGTTTTTCCAAATTTTTTTTGAAAAAAGATCATCGAATCGGGTAGCCGGGGGTTTCTAATCCCCAGTCCCCAAAACACCCCGCATGCGGCTCTGCACAGGCCGTTTCGTTAAGATTACTATATCGAATATACTATGATTTGCCCGGAAGCCTAACAGCATAAAATTGTGTTTTGTTCCTTGGAAAATCGAGGGATGCCTAACAAAAAAAGATGACTTTGAAATCAAAGATGCTTCCAGACAATATCGGAAATGTTCTGAAACAAGGTTAAGTTACGTTGTTTTTTTCAATAGCTACTTGCCAAAGGATATCTCTTCTGATAACTAATTATAGCTAGCATCCCAAATGTTCATTCAGGAAAAGCGGATTACCTATGTTGTGGGTAATCTAATTCAGGTGTTTAGCAAAAAAATCGCATCTATTTCCCTATAAATTATCAATTGAGAAATCTTAAATGGAAGTGGAATCAAGTGATAAAAGGCTCCAACTGATAGATGTTGCACGTTTCTATGGCATTGCGCTGGTTTTCTATGGGCATTTCATAGAAGAATTAATGCTTTTGAAAAACCCAATCGCAGCCAGTCATTACAAATTCATCTATTCATTCCACATGGTACTGTTCATTGTACTGGCGGGATATGTGGCCAAGAATCGGACCGTCGAGATGAGTTTTGCAAGATTTACCAGGGATAGATTTTCTAGTCGTTTGCTCCCCTTCATCTTTTTCACTTTCCTGATGATAGTTCCGACAATTTTCTTCAAAGGAAAGTTTTTTGATTTGAACCTGCCAAGTTTTGCAGGATATGCAAAAGGGTTAGTTGCAACGATTTCTGGACTTCCCCTATTTTGTGTTCCTTCCTGGTTCCTGTTATTGATTGTAGGTGTGGAATTGGTTCACTACAGTGTCTTTCGGTTTTTGCGAGACTCAAACAGAAAGATATTAATCGCTGCAGTCGTGTTTTATATTGTCGGCTATTTGATTAACCTGAAACTCGATATATTTAACCCGCTCAAAGGAAGGACAGTGGGTTGGAACTATTTATTTATCCACGAAGCAATAACATTATACGGTTTCTATCTGATCGGGATATATATGAGACGCAAGGGGCACTTTTCAGAGCGAATTTCTGCAAAGATAGCAGGCCCGTGTGCCCTCATCGCTTTTGCAGTTGTACTCTTTACCTATCAACTCAATAAGGGGCCATTTAATTTTAACGTATATGATGCAGTGGTAATCATATTTGCCTCCCATGGTCATGTCCTGCTCTTTCCCCTAACTGCATTTACCGGATGTTTATTGATTCTTAATAGTGCAGCAATGATTAAAGTTCCCAGGCTGATTGTTTATATGGGGCAAAACACTTTGGTTCTTATGTGTTTAAATGGCATTTTCTACCACTATGTCAACCCTCCACTTGCAAAATGGGTGCTCGTTAACTTTGGCGGAACGCCGATTGCGGTTACTATTTCAGGAGTAGCAATCACGGTTATCAGTTTGTTGTTGTGCATTCCCTTTTTATATGGGTTCAATCGGTACATGCCTCAATTGATAGGCAAGAAAAAACATAATGTGCCGCTTGAAACGGGATCTGGTTATTATTAACGTCTTTGCCCGTCAAACTGGGGACCTGCCTCACCTGATTGGTCATGAATTATACAAGGTGTCTAGAAATTCATGATTAAAACTATTAAAGTAAGGCTGCTATACGATATAGCAATAAGAAGTTGCCCTAAAAACCTAGCAACATGAAAAGTGCTTTTGGCCTTTAGAAAATTAATTTCCCAAAAAATAACCTAACCAGAAAAGGGTATCTTCAAAGAGAAGATGTTTCCAGATTATGTTCGCTGATCGCTTTAAAAAACATGTCAGGCAAGCTACCTTTTTCCAGAGATGGTCAGTGAGCCGAAGCTATAGCTTTCTATCATGAATTTTCCTCTCCTCTGTAAACTCCCACCAAAGTTTAGCATTACCGCCTTCCATGCAATCTACAACTGATAGGAATACACCTATTACACCGGGGGTATACTTCTGTCCAGTCATCGGTTTGGCTAATAATCATCTCGCTTGAAGTCTGGTAAACAATCTATAAATTTGAACTGCAAATTTGGTATTGTGCCAGATTGGGACCTGTTACCAGAAAGAATTACCAGGAGCATTCCAGCCATAACAGATACGCCATTGGATGCTTTATGCACCAGCAATTGATATAAGTTCTCTGACGGTCATCATTTCTTCGTTCCTTTTCACTAGCTACGACCATGGGGTTGACACCCCCGCAATGTCCCGTAAGGCATTGAGCATGTCCCTCTCAAATTCATCTCTGAACTCAACAGGAATCATCATCACTAGGTGTCGGTCCTGTTCTGAAATCTTATCGCCTTTATTTATTATTCTTGGTTGCCTAGTACCATCACCTACGAAAATATTGAAACAGTCACCACTGAACTCCCAGGGTTTAATGTCCCAGACACGTTTGTCGTATACATAGATGGAAGTTTTACCTGTTTCCTGTAATTGTTTCTGGGCCTCCGCTTCTTTCTGGTCGGTAAATTGTCCAGGGTATCATCGATAAGCACAGGTGGAAGTGATCTTCTTTCAATTCGTAAAGCATCACCAGCGTGACCTTTTAAATAAATATCAAGGTTGGGGATTCCGTTGGAATATCGACCTGCCATCATATCGAATATCCCACCTTCTGCTGACAGAATTGCCATTCGGCCATCATTCTCAGCCATTAAGTTACCCAATTGTTCTGGGGTAATATCATCAGTCCATTTTTGTTCTGCCTTTGGTACTTCTATTTCATTAGCCTCTTTAAATAATATCTCCACCTCAATTTTCATTTGATCGTGTGGTTTCGCTTTGGCAAGTTTACTCCGGAGTGCTTTTATGACAGCTTCTTGATTTTTCTTTTTAATTTCAGCCTCTTTCACTTCATTTTCAAGGGCTTCTCCTTTTTCTATTTCCCATTTTAGAATAGGTTTTGTAGCCTCTTTAAACACAGAAGATTTTCTATTGCCAGACTCAAGAGCTGCTATTGTCCATATGTTGACGGGTTCACTATAACCTTCTTCTGGATTCACTTTATACTTTCCTTGGCAGGCCACGCTTATTGCTCCAAGGATTACAGATATGGAAAGAAGTGGGGACGTTTCTGTTGCTTCAGCAAGGGCAAATGAGAAATCGAAAATAGGACACTTAAGGTCCTCTGGTGATACTGATGGTAAATTGGGGGAGTCAAACCCTATTACTGCTGGCCATTCTTCTGATATTAATTCAGGTGATAAGTGGCCTGTAAGTACCTTGGTGGTATATGTAACCGCATAATGTTAAATTACATTCCTCAGTTTCTTGTTTTTTATTGCAGTGTTTTTGGAGTAAGGTACTAATTAATATAAGTGATAAGTTCTTATTATTCTTCCTGATCTTCATCGATTCTCTGCAAGCCCTCCATCAATATTCCCAGAAAGTCTCCGATTGAAGGGAGGTTCTCAAGTTCGTCAGGGACACCTCGCGTGTAGCTAAAATGACCATTCTTGACCCCAAGCAGAGCAAACACCGCATCCTTGTCACGAAGTTTAAGGAAATTTGCTTGAACGATCTCGCCGTCCTTAAACCAGACTGCCGCCTTCCCCATATCCAGAATTAAATCAATTCTGCCGGTCTTTTGTGAAGAATTGATAAGCTGAAAAAGATCAACGGCTGGGATTTCAGTTAAATCACCTGTCATGCCAGAGGTAATGTTTCCAGACCGTAAAGTTGCGGTCTGGGCACGGTCGACCAGCATTCTTAACAGGAAAAGTTGTAAGACAGGGTGTTTCTTTAGGGCATGTTTGAAATTTTTGATGCTGAGCATGGCTACTTGGGTGGCGGTGATGGTATGAATGGAGTTGGTTACGGGATCACCTGTGAGGAGACTCATTTCACCAAAGATGCCACCAGATCCCGTTTCGGCAATTTTCGAGCCATCTTTTGCTTGTACAGACACGAGGCCATTCATAATAATGTAGAGATGATTGCCGGGCTCGTCTCTTTTAATAACCACTTTAGCCATGGGGATGGTCTTAACCTCAAGGAGAATCGTGAGGTCGCCTAAGGCGTCATCATCGAGGGATTCAAAAATGCTAAGATTCCGAAATATTCCAAAAAACTTGTCGAGACGCTGTCTTCGACGTCTTTCTTCCGTCTGGTTGAGTAATTTCATCTGAGATGTGACATAACTCTTCTCTTTTTTAAACTCGAAGTGAATTATACCCTGACAACCACCACAGTTAAATCTCGACTTTTTAGAGCTAAACATGGACATATTATCACGAAAACTCTCTCTTGAAGTGACGATTTTGGTGATTTCCTCAGCCAATATGAGGCAGCTTGGTTTTAGCGATGGGACAGTAAGACTGAATTTGCCTACCTCGAGCTCTTCCCTAACATTGTAAATGGGGCATCCGCGCTCTTCAGTAACGATAAAAATCGCGTCACGGAATTTTCGTAACGTCGTATTCACTACTCTCCCCCCCTAGTATTTATCTGTGGCACCATAAGACGTCAATTTTCTCTGCTAAGCCAGTGAGTTAATATAACACTACACCAGAATAATACGGATTTCTTTTAAAGAGGTCAAGGTAAAGAGTAGAAGCATTAAGCTCAAAGAGGAAAAGTGTCGGAAGTAACTGAGGAGTAAGCTTGTGCAGCCACCACAAAAAAAGGGGAAAACTATACAGTGGTGCCACTCCTTTGCCACGATAATGCAGTGGCTTGATTGTAGCGTGAAAACCGTAATGAACAGGGGTGCTGACCAGCTGCAGTCGCCGTAATGCTGAAAGCCCATCGATCGCGACCAGTTCCGAACTCTTTTTACCGTACACATCACGACCCAGCCAGACCGATGCGCTCAGTGCCATTTCACTGTCAGGGTGCGGAGTATAGAAGATTGCCAGCCGTTGCATGATTCATCCTGCCTGTTGTCTTTTTCCTGCCTTCAAGCTGCTCAGCAGAAGATCTTTCCCAATATCAAGATCCTCAGCAAAGTGGCAACTGTTATCCCTGGCTCTGTTGTCAGCACTTTTCTCTCCACTCTTATGGTCACCATAATGTGCGATCTTCCTGTGAACAAACAATCTCTTTCCTCAAGCAACATTATCAAAAAACCAGCTCGCGAAAAAGTACTATAAAAAACGCGTACTATTTAGTGTGCATTTGCAAATAAGTGCTGAACTCATTTGACGAATGGTGTAAAGAGCTTGTAATCTGGAACTAAAAATGTGGTACCTACCGCGTATACGGTAAATGAAATGAAAGAAGAACTGCCCCGACGACTTAACTCATCATTCCAGAAAGAGCGTGTACTGCTCCTTTCGGCCTGCCATTTTATTCATGATATCTATTCAAGTTTTCTTGCTCCTCTGCTTCCTTTCATTATTGAGAAATTTTCACTGAATCTCACCCAGGCGGGACTGCTTTCAACTATTATGCAGATTCCTGCACTTTTGAATCCTCTCATCGGAAAACTGGCTGATCGAACGAGTGTCAGGTATTTTATCATTCTTGCGCCGGCAATGACGGCGATTCCGATGTCCCTGCTGGCCATCGCACCCAACTATATTGTTCTTCTCGCTCTCCTTTTTGTTGCAGGGATTAGTGTGTCACTGTTTCATGTGCCTGCTCCGGTGATGGTATATCGTGTTTCGGGTGGAAAAACCGGAAAAGGAATGAGTTTCTTTATGACTGGCGGAGAACTGGCGCGAACCCTGGGACCACTTGCTATCATTGGAGCAGTTTCTCTGCTTGGCTTCGATGGTTATTACCCGGTCATGATAATCGGTATCCTTGCATCGCTACTAATGTATTTTAAATTCAAGGATATTCCGATTACCTCTTCGTCGTCTGAGAAGCCCTCAATTCGCAGGACCATGAATGAATTGAAGGGGCTGCTGATTCCTCTTTCTGCAATCGTGATCCTTCGTGGTTTCATGCATGCATCACTTACCGCTTTTCTACCATTATATATTATGCAGGAAACAGCGAATGTATGGCTCGCTGGTATTTCATTGTCTCTGTTTGAGGCTGCAGGAGTAGTGGGAATCCTGGCAATCGGTTCACTCAGTGACCGCTTCGGCAGACGGGATATGCTGTTGTTTTCCCTCATCATTGCCCCTGTCTCATTGCTGATCTTTATCAACAGTCCCACGTGGCTTCAATTCCCGGCCCTTATCATTACAGGGGTAACCCTGCTTTCGACGACTCCGGTGATGCTTGCAATGATTCAGGAGGCAACTGAAGACGGTTCTTCTTCTGCAAACGGACTTTTCATGATGATCAGTTTTCTGGCTCGCTCCGCGGTTGTTGTTGTGGTTGGATTTACGGCTGACCACATAGGACTTGAAAAGACATATATTCTCAGCGCGATGCTGGGATTACTTGGAATTCCGGCTATTTTGATGCTTCCCAGAACAACGCCAGCACCGATCACCACCTGATTGACACGGCCAGTGGTAAAGAAGTATTACCTCGATAATACAGGAGAATACTATGGCAAAAAAAATAATTATCATTGGTGCCGTTGCGCTGGGCCCTAAAGTTGCCTGTCGCTTGAGACGCTTAGACCCGGATGCGGATATATTGCTGATTGATCGCGACGATATCATCTCGTATGGAGGCTGCGGAATCCCTTATTACATTGGCGGTGATATTAATGATCTTGAAGATTTATACAGTACAACCTCACATGCTATCAGAGATGTTGCATTTTTCAGGGATTGTAAAGGTGTCAAAGTAAAGACCAGGGTTGAGGCCGTCGAGATTGACCGTAAAGCTCAGTCATTAAAGATCAAGTATCTGGCCACTGGAGTAATTGAATCCCTTGATTATGACAAACTCGTTCTGGCAACCGGTGCCAAAGCATTTCGCCCACCATTTCCCGGCACTGACCTGGAGCGGGTTTTTACGATATCGGACCTTCATGACGCTGAACGGCTCAAATCACTTATGACAGCAGGGAAGGTTGGCAGGGCAGTTGTTATCGGAGGTGGAGCGATCGGTCTTGAGATAACGGAGGCTTTGACCGATCTCTGGGGGATTGAAACCACACTGATAGAAATGGAAGACCAGTTGTTGCCGACCCTGCTCGGAAAATGCATTGCCCGGGCAGTTGCAACAGAACTGAGAGCCCATGAAGTAGAGCTTCTGCTTTCCGAGCGTGTTATGGCGATAACAAAAGATAAAAAGTCCCCTGCTCTCAGGGTGCAGACCTCGCGCGATACCCTTGATGCTGATATCGTTGTGATTGCTGCTGGTGTCAGGCCGAACAGCGAGCTGGCAAAATCAGCAGGAATTGCTGTTGGTCAATCGGGTGGAATACTTGTCGATCGCCGGCTTCGCACCAATGATCCAAATATCTATGCAGGGGGGGACTGTATTGAAACAAGAAATCTTGTAAGTGGCGAGAATATGCTGATGGCTCTTGGTTCCCTGGCAAATCGGCAGGGGAGGATCATCGCTACAAATATCAGTGGAGGCAACAGTCACTTTGCAGGTACGGTTGGAACATTCTGTGTGAAAGTTTTTGACCAGGGCGTCAGCAAAGCAGGCCTTACCTTCAGACAGGCGAGGGAGACCGGGTTTGACCCGATCTATGCCGTTGTCTCTCAGGCTGATCATGCACACTTTTATCCCAGTTCAGAAATGATTTATCTGTCTCTTCTTGCTGATCGCAAGAGTAGACGTATCTTGGGTGTGGAGGCAATTGGAAAACATGGAGACGCTGTGAAGTCACGGGTTGACACCATTGCGGTTCTCCTTAAACATGGTCTCGATGTGGATGAAGTCTGCAACATGGAAACAGCTTATGCCCCACCATTTGCGTCTGCGATGGATGTAATCAATAATGCGGGGAATGCTCTTGATAATGTGCTGGCCGGGTATAATAGAACGATTGACGCCGCCGATTTTATGGATATATTTCATCATGGAATGATACGGGTTCTCGATATCAGGGGGGAGCGTGAAGCTCAGCCGTTTATTGAAAAGTATGGTGAGCGGTGGCTGTCCATACCACAACCTGAGCTGAGAAAGAGGATCGATGAAATTCCAGACGATGAACAGCTTTACCTGTTTTGTGATACTGGAGCCCGCTCCTACGAAGCTCAGGTCTTCTTGAATTCGAAGGGAATAACTAACACCCTGCAGGTACAGGGCGGGTATGCAATGATTCGTGTAACTGATCCGACATTTTGATAGTATGGAGCTGTTATGGAAGGGATTGGTGTATATGCCTGGAAAGAAGATGCTTTTTGCTTCGGGTGCCAAAGATTGCACGAGCCCATAAAAAATATATGGGAAACAACAAAAAGAAGGTAAGTTATGAGGAATTATTTGTGAATGGAGAGGATATTCTGTAAATGTTAGAGTGTGCTTACACAGCAGCTACTTATCTATCTAAAACTATAAAAAAATGGATAGTGCTGGCCACAATTCTCAGTGTGAGCATATTCAATTTACCAATATCGTCTATAGCAGATTCTGTTGATCAAAAAAAGAGTGACTTTGTATCGGAAGAGGAGAAGAGTAAGGAAGAAGAGATACAGAGTCAGGTTTCGGATGTCTCGCCAGGAAAAGAGAAGACAGAAACAGAGTCCCAGGAAAAATCAACAACTGATGTGACCAAAGCACTTTCTGAAGACACAGAATCAATAGATGGCCTGACTATGCTTTACATTGGTGGAGCAGTAGCTGGTGCTGCAGTTTTAGCTGCAGCACTGGGATCAAGTTCGAGCACATCGGATCCGATTGTTCCCCCGCCTGAGTTACCAACTATCCCGATAGTGGGACCGGATTTGAGGGGGACAGGCTGGACTGGTACTCTAAACATAAAAGACCAGAGATACAAAGGGTTCCAGGCTATTTCCGCTAAAATCGCCCAAAGGGGAAGCAGCGTGCAGATCGACACCTCTTCTACTCTGTATTATGGTCGACAATTCAACGGGACTATATCAAGCAGTGGTTACATGCTCATGTATGATTCCATCAGCGGTGAAGACTGGACCACTTTTAAAAATAATGCCACATCAACCAAAGTCGATTTATACGATTATGTGAATGATTTTAATGATCTGGATAGGATGTATTTATCCCGCTAAGAATCAGCCCGCATTTCATGACTGACCATAGGAGTGAGTTGCCCAATTTATCAGCCTGGTTAGTGTTTGGTGAGTGAAACAATAATCTTAGGAGAAAACCATGCGAATTTTAATTCAACTGTTTTTGATTTTCCTTCCGTTATCTCTCTGCTATGCAGGGTTTGACATCCCCCACGTGGTCGTTTTTGGTACAGCGAAAACAGAGGTGGCTCCAGATGAACTTCATTGGAATATTTCGCTGAAGACTCTTGGAGGAACTGTAGCGGAGGTATCAGGCAATCACACTGATGATGTCTCGAGTGTGCTGAATTATCTCAAAAAATCTGGTCTTTCAGGTGATGATGTCAAGACCTCTAATATGCAGTTAAATGAAAATGTAGTGTACCGAAATAATAGCAAACTCAAGGAAGGGTATTTTGCATTTACAAGTATAAAGTTCAAAACGACAATAGAGTCCCACAGCTACCTGGAGTACTGGAAACAGCTGGCCAGCTTTAACAATCTAACAATCAATTCTGTAGTATTTGCTTTATCTAACAGGATCGCTATTCAGGACGAAACGAGGATTATCGCTGCTAAAAATGCGAAAGAAAAAGCCGTGTCCCTTGCTAACGCGCTGGGATCTCAAGTTCTGGAGCCGTTATTAATTGAGGAAATTGATTCTTTCTCAGGATCTCCGAGAAACGCAGTGCATAGTATGGAGATGGCGGGGGCAAGAGACAATGCTGGAAGTATCTCTCCGGGGCTGGAGATTGTTCGAGCAAAGGTAAAGGCTTTGTTCAGGATATCTGAAAGATAATCTTGCTGGCGTAGTAAAAAGTCCCCAAAGGGCATAGCATTCCGATCTCCTTCGTTGTAGTTTTATCAGGCCCTCAACATCCCCCTGTATAGCTGAGGGCCTGATAAAAACACTGCAATTTCAATGATAGCAGTTTATCACAACATGAAAACAAGCAGACAATTCTTAGCGGTAATAACTCTTATTTGCTTCATAGTTTTAGCTGATTACACCTGCGGCCAATCGAATCAGAAAGAATATAAAACAAACACAGGGAAACTATTCTACATTGCAGAGAAACACCCCAATGGGCAAAGCCTGAGTACAATAGAGATCGAGTCATCAGGTTTCGAATACAATTTAGATGAGATTATTGAAGATTCCGACCCAATCAAGGAAATAGTTGTCACTGATCTGGACAATAATGGCTTTGATGAACTCTACATCATAACCGTCTCCAGCGGATCAGGAAGCTATGGAAGCGTTCTGGCTTTCGCTTCAAACAGGGATATCAGCTTATCAATGATAACCTTTCCCAAAATTCAGAATGGCGATAGCCTTTTCAAAGGTTATATGGGACACGATTCTTTCAGCGTCATCAATCAAAAACTTTTAAGAGTTTTTCCTCTCTATCTACCAACAGACAAACAAAATGACCCCACAGGTGGAATGCGGACACTGACGTATGGTCTGCATAAGGGTGAAGCTGTGTGGCAGCTACAAATTGAAAAAGCAATAGAGACAAAATAGATATTCCCTTCCTTCCAGAGGAAAGATACTTCTAGTGTTTAAGCAATTTC
Source organism: uncultured Myxococcota bacterium (assembly GCA_964196355.1). Classification (GTDB taxonomy): domain Bacteria; phylum Desulfobacterota; class Desulfobulbia; order Desulfobulbales; family Desulfocapsaceae; genus Desulfomarina. The sequence continues at coordinate 8,066 of CAXMTO010000497.1, read as the reverse complement.
TCCTAGACTATTTCCGAGATGTGCCCCCCTACCAGGGGCGCTCTTCATTTGACACCCAGGGATCTTCTACCAGTGGCCAGACAGGGCCAACAACTCTAGCGTAGGGTATATCACGAAAATCCCAGAGCAAGGTTCCGGGTGCCGCAACATAGATAATTTTAGCCGCAACCGGTGCATATCCCTCATGAAAATGCTGCATTGACTTAACAACCAGAATTTTCTTTCTCCTGAAATCAACCCCAAGGGTAGAGAACATCGCCGGTGTCATGTTCTGCGCCCGCAGGGAATGAATAATAATTTCAGCTCCGTTCACCTCAAGGCACGCCGCATCCCCAATATTGCGCTTTGAAGTCCCGAGAGAATCGAGGTGGCAGTTTTCAACAATCTTTTTGACCCGGACCCGGACGTCCAGAGGATCACCTGAATCAGGACTGATCTTACCGCCAATACGCATATTCAACTCAACGCCTTCACCAACGCCGACTGCAATCTGTACCGCAACTGGGTCCCAGATAGCACCGACGGCAAAATCGGTGATATCACGCTCAAGTAGACGGCGCATGATGAATGTAGAGTCACCGACACCTCCCCCGCCGGGGTTATCGGCCATATCGGCCAATACAACGGGCCCGCCATCAAACTCAATGGCTTGATCAATAGCACCGTCAAGGTCGCTGTATTGGGGGGTAATTTGATCGCGCAAATCCCACAGCTCCCGGCCCAGCATCTCGGCCACAGCTGCGCCTTTTTGGGGTGCTCTATCTGTAACGACGACCATCCTGGACCCCAGATGCGGCACATCGGCCCACGGGAAGCAGTGCCCAAGCGAAACAGAGAGAACGCCATCCCGCCCTTCATAAGCCTTCATCTTGCTAACAAAATCCAACATCGGTTGGCGGGTCGTGTGATAGACACCTATCATCCTGCAATCAAATACCGAGATCATCGGCTTGATCTTACCATCCAGTGTCGCTTCCATGATTTGCCAGAGTTCTTCTGCCCGCTCAACTGCGTCGATATGAGGATACTCCTTAAAAATGACAACCGCTGTCACATCTCCAATAAAAGCACGCCCGATATGACAATGCAAATCAAGCTCAACTCCCAGCGGCATATCCGGACCAATGACGTTTCGAATATGATGGACAAGGTCCTGTTCACAGTCATCATAACCATCAGCAACCATTGCCCCGTGTAATGATAGCATCACCGCATCCAGCGGCATCGCAGCCTTCAGATCTGAGATCACTTCATCTCGCAGGGCTTCATAGGTTTTACGCAACGTAATACCGGAAGGCGTGGCGAACGTGCATAGGCTCTCTGAGACCTTCCATCCTCTTTTTTCGGCATTCTCTTTCCATAAAATTAACGGCTGTGCAAACATGTTTACCTGTTCAGGATGTGCTCCCCCGCGAACAAAATAACAGCTCTCATAGGCGTTCTGATCAGTCGGCAGTGGGCCAAAGGTATTGGTTTCAGTGGCAATACCGGCGGTAAATATTTTCATCGTGAATTCCTGTTTCAGGTTTATTTATACTCGCCAAGTTTTGACGAATTCGTAAAATATTTCCTATTCCGTCATTCCCGCGCAGGCGGGAGATAAGCGAAGACTTCGATCCAGAAGGTGCTGAATTGAGGTTTTTACGAGACCATCAAGTTTTACAAACTGTGCTTATTCTTCAAATTACTCGAACACGCAGCGAATGGAAAATAGCTTCCAAATGCTCATCACTGGTATATCCCAGATCATCAAGTTTCTGGTCTACTGGTTGATAGAGGGCGTGATTTTGCAAATCATCAAGCCTCCTGTATGCTCCAATTCGGCGTCCCAAAATGAAATTCTGACTGTCATGTTGAGACAAATTTAGAAACCGATCCATAACACTGATCAACTCTTTCTTGTCGTTCGGTAATTGTCCTCGTGCTTCTAATAATAAATCGATGCTGTGATGGTTTGCGTAGTGGCTTGTAATATCATCTAAATGACTCAGTAAGAGGCGCTGTTCGATGATAATTTCCTTTTCAGATTGAAGAGTAAAGCTCCCGCTTTTCCATTTTTTCTCAAGATTTGAGTTGGGTTTAATGCCGATAGTCAGAACTCGAATTTTATCCGGATCAATAGCATTAAGAACTGTGGCTGTTTTTTTTGCATGCTGCTGCCAATAGCGAACTCCGCCAAGTCCCAGAATGATGAACTCGGACACCTGCATTCCCGCCTCTTTAGCGTGAATCCCGGCTGTCACAATCTCCGCCGCAGTGACACCTTTGTTAATGGATTTGAGAACAAGATCTGATCCTGACTCCATCCCACAATAGAGCAGGTTAAGCCCGGCTTGACAAAGTTCCTTGAGCTCAGTCAGGCTCTTTCGAATCATTGACTTTGCTCTGCCGTAACTGCTGATTATCTCAAGGGAGGGGAAACGGCGTTTCAGATATCCGAGAATTTCAAGAAGCTCATCAGTCTTCATAATCAGGCTGTCACCATCCTGCAGAAAACATCTGCGGAAAGGGTGGCCACCAAAATAATTGGCTGCGGCATCAATGTCATTTTTTATATCTGCTATATTGCGAATTGAGAATTTCGACGATTTGAAATTCACGCAGAAGTCGCATCTGTTCCAGGGACAACCACGAGTTGTTCTAATAAGGAGACTATCAGCTTCATCAACCGGGCGGATGGGACCGAGCTCAAATGGATAAGACATGATTTTGTTATTGTAAAAATGTTTTCCCAATAGCCATGGTACTTATACCCCCTTGAGGGGTGTTAGTAATTTGGCCGATAGACTGTGTGCTCTGGATATTTCCATCCTCTTTACAAGCCTGAAATAATGCAGTCAGCAGAACTACCATTATCACTCCATACTTTCAAGATGTTACAGATCGACAGACAGGTACTTGAAAAACTGAAACCTGATCTCTTTCTTATTTGACTTGTTATTGTACAAATGATTAACGTCTAACACCGGTTAACGGTAAAACTCCCTGGTTTCTGGAGTAAGGTACTAACGTCGTAAGAAATTCAGGAAAGAAATCTATTTGAAATTAATTAAATCATAATTCCACCAAATGAGGATCTCAGTATGAAAATTTTCGTCGCTATTTTTTGTTTGATGTTTCCAGTTGCTGCCACTGCTCAGAATCAAGTCACAAGCGGGGGTGATATGCAAAAGATGATGCAAATGATGCAGGAGATGCAGCAATGCATGGCAAAAGTTGACCAGGCAGCGCTTGAGGCAATAGAGTCAGAGTCCGAGAAGATAGGTAAGGAGCTGGAAACACTGTGTGAGAAGGGCGAACGAAAAAAAGCACAGGAAAAAGCTATCGCCTATAGCAAAAAAATAATGGGAAATCCTGCCCTGGCACAGATGAAAAAATGCACCGAAATGACCAAAGGACTGGTACCATTGAATTCTATGCCATCTTTCGAGGAAGAATTGGATTTCTCCAGTCGACATGTGTGTGACGAATAACTCGCTGTCAGCTGATATTTTCAATAAAAAACAAACTGGACCAATCTGTTCGTTAGCTGAGTTTCATACGCAATCAGATTTTTTTTTTATCGACCAGAACAGGGAATTGTTATCCGTTTGGGAATAGTATCAAGCTTCAAAGCTGTCAACCCGTTGCCCCAGACGCAGCCGGTATCAAGAGCGAAGACGCCGTTGGCCGCGTAATAAGAAAGTGTTGACCAGTGCCCGCAGATAATTTTCATATCGCGACTTCTGCGTTTTGATATACTGAACCAGGGAAGATAGGGAGCTGGCTGGCTGCCTGGAGGACCTGTCTCTTTCATTTCAATACGGCCATTTTCATCACAGAACCGCATTCGGGTGAGGCAGTTTACGATGAAACGAAGCCGTTCATGACCTGTAAGAGAATCTGACCAGACCGCCGGTTTGTTGCCATACATTTCTTTAAAAAAGTCATTGTGATCAGGTCCTCTGAGGACAATCTCTAATTCCTTTGCACACGATAATGCCAGATCCAGATTCCATTGCGGCACCAGTCCGGCATGAAGGAGAGTGTAGCCCAGAGTTTTATCATGGTGGATCAATGGTCTATACCTCAGCCACTTCAGCAATTCATCTGCATCTTCGGCATCCAGTATATCCTGGAAAGTATCAGTTTTTTTGGGAGTTCGATAGCCGGCCTCCATGGCAAGGAGGTGAAGATCGTGATTCCCAAGAACGACAACAGCTTTTTCGCCTAGGCTTTTAATAAATCTGACTGTTTGCAGATTCTTAGGGCCTCTATTGACCAGATCTCCGACAAACCAGAGTTGATCATGCTGCTCGTTGAAATCAATATGGTCAAGAAGTGTCATGAGTTCATCATAACACCCCTGAATATCACCTATGGCATACACACTCATAAAATTAGATAGAGAACAAGTAAAATTGCACAGTGCCGGTTTGTCAAACCACCTACAGGAGGGCCTCTGGAAATTCCAGAAAATCTCTCATCACGGGGAACACCCGGACGACTGGTCTGGGCACCACGGGAAGTTCGATCAACAGGGCCCCATCAAACGTCGTCGCCGACCTTGAATACCTCGTCGACAGGCACCTGCAGGGTAGTCACCAGGCCGTTTGTTGAGTGCGCCATTCCAATCACGGCAAGCAGTTCAGCATACTGGTCATCGGTCATTCCTTTAGCCCGCGCGGCAGCCGTATGTGAATGGATGCAGTATTCACACGTGTTGGCAGCGGACACAGCGATGTAGAGCAGTTCCTTGGTCAGTGGATCGAGGGCGCCCGGCGCCATAACCTCTTTTATACCCTCCCACGTGCGACGCAGCTGATCCGGATTGTTCGCCAGTGCTTTCCAAAAGTTATTGATAAAGTCGGTTTGTCGAACCGTACGGATGTCATCGTAGATCGCTTTAACCTCAGCCGGTGCCTGTTCGTACTCAATTAGATTAACCGTCGCCATAAAATACCTCTTATAAAATTTTAGCCATACGTGTAGGACAAGTACATCTTTCACAGTAAAGTATCATCGCTGATACTCTGCGAATCAATGGTAAGTAACTGCCCAAACTATCTTTTGATCACGGTTTCCGCAAGTTTTTTTCCGCTCCGACGGTTGTACAAGGCCTGTAAAAAATCTCCATGGCTTTACCGTTTGTTCAACCCTTTTGGTGAAACGTTAGTACCTTACTCCAGAAGCACTGCAATAAAAAACAAGAGACAGAGGAATGTTAATTAAAATTATGTGGTTACATATACCACAAAGGTACTTATACCCATCAAGCTGGTACTGAAGAGAGTGCAGGGATTTTTACCGTTAACCGGTGTTAGTCCAAATAATTTAACAAGACGGTGAGTATCGTTAAATATTGTCCTTGCCGAGAGGTGTTTGAAATCAAAAAGTTTAAACTACCAGTTGGAGTATTTTTGTTTGTCCCATAATGGGTTCCTAACTGGACAGCACTGTATAGATCGATTATATTGCCTTGAATATCCGAACAAAAAACCTTCAGAGCACGAGTCTTACAATTGCTTTTGAAAAGAAATCCTTTTTCCAGTTCAACAGGAGAATTACGATGCGTACACTCATTCAGGTAGTCGGCCTCTCCCTTGTCTTGCTGATAGGCACTGCTCATGCACAACAGGCATCCTCTCAAAAATCCGAGACTGGAGCAGGCACCCCAGTGCTAGAGACAACACAAAATACCACTACAGACAAAATGTACGATAAAGTCACCAGCGTGATGCAAAATATGGTTGGGTCGGTGGATACCTTTTTCGCAGATGAAGACTACTCAGCCTTTAGAGACAATACTTCGCGCATGCGTCTGCGCCTGGATACCACTTATGTCGAACACCATGGATGGGAGATAAACCCCAAACTCAAATTCCACCTCGTTTTCCCTGGATTGGGTAACCGCATTCGACTGGTGATGAACGAAGACGAAGACGACGCCAGCAGCGGTGCATCCGGATCAGACGATAACGAAAATGACGTGGCGCTACGCTGGAGGTTCACGAAGATCAAAAAAGCATCAGTGTCGTTCGATCTGGGTTTGAGAACAAAGGACAGCAGCCTTGACCCTTTCGTGCGACTCAACACCGGCATTAGATACGACATGGGTAAAAAATGGTACGGCCAGACATACAACCGACTCTACTATTACTCAAAGACCGACTGGCGAAACGATTTCCGTCAGAGCTTCAACCGCAAAATTACCGAAGACCTGCTATTCCGCGCTCGTACACGTATTCAGTATTTTGACGAAAACGGCTACAATCCTTATCTAGAGGAAAAATTTTCGCTGTTTCAGACTCTGAATAAGAAATCGGCGATAGCCTATGAGGCAATCTGGCAGAAACAGGATGTTGAAGATTCGGTGTATGACGAAGACGAAATTCTAGGCAAGCCCAAAGACAATTATCAAGCAGTAGCGCTGCGACTGCGCTATCGACGCAATGTCTGGCGCGACTGGCTGTATGTAGAATTCTGGCCGATAGTTGCCTGGCCAGAGGAGCGAGACTGGGACACTGTCCTTGCAGGACTCTTTCGCCTGGAAGTTACCTTCGGCGGAAAGGGCAAGAGCAAACTCGGCAAATAACGGACAACCGAATATCGGTATAAGAAATCCACGAGAAAAGCACACAAAGGGCCGGGCTCAAGATCTAATTTTATCAAGGTAGGTTTCCATCTCGTTCATGGATTGAACAAACCTCCTGATACTCTCAGCCCCAAAAAACCGCCCCGAAGGCAGGTTTTGCCCTCAGCAACAGTCAACATCACCGCATTCCTAAAATTTTATAGTCCCCCCCCCTGCTACTACCCAAAATAATCCTTATACTTTGTTTTTCGGCGAGAAAGTTGATTGGAAAAACAGGATCATTTTGGAGCTTGAATCATGAATCAAAAAAAAGTGGTGCTAATTGGCGGCATGGGTGAGGGATTGGGGAGCGCTCTGGCGCATTGTTTTGCATCTAAAAATTACAGGGTAATTGGGCTGAACAGGTCAACCAGCAGTCAGTTTGAAGAAGAGATTATTCAACTGACAGTTGATCTTTCCGAACAAAAGCAGGTGGAACACGCAATAGAGCATATAAAACTGACTCATGGTGTGCCGGACGTCTTTATTCACAACGCCGCTCAACTGCTGATCGCTCCACTTGAGAAGACCTCGGCAGACCAATTTGAACAATGCTGGCGCGCTGGCACTTTGTCCGCTTTTTTGCTGTCGAAAGAGCTCCTGCCAGCCATGGCAAAAAAAGGAGGAACTGCAATTTTTACCGGTGCAACCGCCAGCATCAGGGGAGGAAATCAATTTTGTGCATTCAGTGCAGCAAAATTTGCACTGCGCGGCCTTGTTCAGTCTCTTGCCAGACAGTATCAAAGCTCGGGGCTGCACATCGCCCATATCTTGATTGATGGCATAATCGATACCGCAAAAAGCAGACATCTGCACTCCCTGCCAGGGGAGCAAATGCTGAATCCCATTGATATTGCTGAATGGTATTGGCAACTCACCCAACAGCCGAAAAGCGCCTGGACACACGAGTTGGATTTACGACCGTACCTGGAGAAATTCTAACACCGGTAAACGGTAAAAATAATCCTGCAATCTTTTCAGTACTCGCTTGAAGGGTATAAGTGCCTCGAAGGTCTCTCTACGTTCACTATCTGGTGATTACTTTAAGTTCCTAATTTCAATTGACTCACCAGATTTCTTATTTTTTATGACTATTTTTCTGGAGTAAGGTACTAATGAATGTAACTGAGACTATTGTTATTGGCGGCGGGATATCAGGTCTTTACGCGGCTTATAAATTGCAAAAGGCAAATATTTCATATCTTTTGCTTGAAGCAAAATCGTTTTTCGGTGGCCGGATTGCCGGCCAGCCGGCACATCCTCACCCCGATTTATCTGTTGATTTAGGCCCAACCTGGTTCTGGCCTCACCAGAAGCGGCTCAAACAGTTACTGACGCAATTAAATATCAAATGGTTTGAACAGTACTCTACAGGTGAAGCACTCTACCATATGCACCCTGAAGAGGCGCCCTCCCGCATATCTGCCGACGCAGGGGGAATGACATCTTACCG
>CAXMTO010000496.1:0-5341 GCA_964196355.1 uncultured Myxococcota bacterium | reverse complement strand
GGCGACCAGGTTTAAATCGAGTAACCATCTACTCTTAATAGAGCCAAGTAACAAAAATTGTAACTGCTCAGGAGTACTACGTTGTTGGCAAAACCATCGCTCTGCAACTAATAAGCAGTGCTTCAAACTATTTCTTTTGGGACTTCGAAGTATATAAGTGCTGTTCGAGAAGGCCTAAAAGGACGCAGTTGGATTGCTGCTGAATAGCCCTACCAACTATTTTGCTAGTATTTCAACAAAATTCAAGATTTTAAAAGGGAGGTTGACTAGAATGCAGATCACAATATGTAAAAACTTGTTTTGGCACCATATTTGCTGCCTATTTAGAAAAGTTACCTTTGATGGTGTAGTAAAAACTCTTTATCCGGAGTCTCGCAGGCTCGCTTACCTACTTCGTCATTGCAAATTTAATGTCGTTACGATGTACTTAAGTACGCCTCATTCCATTAAATTTGTAACAACGAAGTAGATGAAGGGTTTTTGCGACGCCATCACCTTTTAGAGTCTCACAAAAACATGTTCCGGAAAGGTTAAAATCATGAACGTTGCTTCATACTTCAAACTGATCGGGCAGGATACCCTTTCAAAACTCCATCAGGCGTCCCTCAATATCCTGGCAAATACAGGTATCGTTTTTCAATCCGATGAATGTCTTGAAATATTCAGGAAAAACGGGGCAAAAGTTTCAGGGCAAACTGTTTTTATCACTGAAAAAATGGTGGTGAAGTCGATTGAAGATGCACCTTCTACCTTCAACTGGATTGCAAGGGACCCGGAAAAATCTATTACAGTTGGTGTTGATCAACCAGGCATACACGTAAGCCTCAATAACGGACCTATCTACATTCAGGATACCATAGAGGGTCGCCGGCTCGGAAAAAGAGAGGACCTCATAAACCTCTACAAGCTCGCCCACCACTCCAAAACCTGCAACATCGTTGGTCAGATTCCGGTAGAGCCGTCTGATATAACAGGTAAAACAAGACATCTAGAAATTTTCAAGCTGCTACTCAAGCATTCTGACAAACCACTCTTTGGTTATGTGGGCAACACCCACAAGCTCGAACAGATGTTTTCGATGATGAAGATTGCTTCAGGTACATCGTGCGACAGTGACGAGCTCTTTGAAGAATCCAGGATTGCGGTCTCTCTAAACCCGCTCAGCCCGTTACGCTTTGACAAAACCCCTTGTGAGACCCTCGTGGCATTCGCCAAGCGGCGTCAACCGATTATGATACTCACCTGCGCCATGGCTGGTGTCACCAGCCCGGTAGATCCCCTGGGAACTGTTGTATTGCAGAATGTTGAGATTCTTGCCGGCCTTGTTCTTGCGCAACTTATCAATGCGGGCACCCCGGTCATCTATTCGCCCGCATCTGCCGTTCCTAATCTGCGAACCGCAAGCTATGTCACTGGCTCTCCGATCTCAGGCCTTATTAACATGGTTGGCATCCAGCTGGCCAAGGAACTGTATGATATTCCCACCAGATGCATGGCTGGTCTCACCGACGCTAAGGTTGTTGACTGTCAGGCTGGTTTTGAAACAATGCAAAACTATCTGATGCTGGCGATGGCCGGTGTCAATATGGTCAATGAATGCTACGGTCTCCTCGACATGATCATGACCGTGTCCTACGAAAAATTCATTATCGATGATGAAATAATGTCGAGAGCTGCCTCTATCAGACAAGGAATAGACAGCTTTGAAGCTGATTTTTCAGAGTCCATTATCAATGAAGTTGGTCATGGGGGCTCCTATCTCATGCATCCCTCAACCATGAAACATTGCCGTGATTTCTGGACACCACCAGTGGCAACCATGGACAGCTATCAGGATTGGGAGAAACGTGGAGGGGCCGATATCAACCTTAAGGCAAATGACACCTACAAAAAGATTTTGGACGAATGCCCTGATTCTATATTAAGCGATGGTCTCGACAAAGAGCTTCAATCGTTTATTCAGAAACAGAAGACGGTGATAGAAAAAGAACTACATCACTGTCAATGAGCTGCTTCCCCTAACTAGCTTTTAGCATCTCTTAAGGTCGGTAAAGGAAGTGAAGACGAAATTCTGTTGCTCCAAGGAGTATGAGAGATAAGGTCCGCCAACCGCATCATCTCATCAGTGCAGAATTTCTTAAGATCAAATTCCACCAAGGAGGTTCGTTGTGAGACGTAACTCGCATGCAGGTTACCTGCAGAGCGGGGGCTTGAGCCTCAACATGTTTACTGAGGATGAACTATACGAAATCCACCTGGCAACCCTCGAAGTGCTCCAACACACCGGAGTCTATTTCGAGGATGAAGAAGCCAGAGAGATTTTGGCAGACGGCGGTGCTATAGTTGATCCCAAAACGCATGTTGTCAAATTCCCGCCCTACATGGTAGAGGATGCCATTAGTTCGGCTCCCGGGAGTGTCAACCTGGCTGGCAGAGATCCTAATAAGGATTATGTGCTTGGAAACAACCGGGTAGGCTTCACCAATTTTGGTGAGGGTATATCGATAGTAGATATAAACACCGGAGAACTGAGACCAACGGTAAAAAAAGACGTAGAGGAGAGCGCGGTTCTTGTCGATTATCTCGACAATATTGATGTTTATGAACGCGCAGTCGGTGCACATGATGTAAATCAGGATGCACAGCCCTTGCACAACGCGGAGGCTTTTCTCGCCAATACCACTAAGCACTGTTTTCACGGTGCTGGTAATGGCCACCTCATGAAAGGTGCCATAGATATGGCAGCTGCCATCGTTGGAGGACACGAAAAACTCGCTGAGAGACCAATAATCTCTTTTAATACTTGTCCGATCAGCCCACTTAAACTGGTCAGAGATTGTACCGAAATCATCATTGAGGGAGCTAGAGCAGGAGTGCTCGTGAACGTTCTTACTCAGGCTTTATCGGGGGGGTCCGCGCCGGTCACCTCTGCAGGAACACTGGTTATTCATAATGCCGAGGTACTATCAGGTATTGTTCTTGGTCAAACAGTCAGGAAAGGCACGCCAATGATGTTCGGCAGCTCCACCTGTCCTCTGGACCTGAGGATGGCAACTGCCACCGTCGGTTCTCCGGAATGCGCTATGATCAACGCCGGTGTCGCTGCATTGTCCAAGTATTATCTGCTACCCAGCTGGGTAGCCGGTGGTTAGGCAGATTCAAAAGTAGCAGACGCCCAAGCTGCCCATGAAAAAACCTTAACAGGCCTCCTCACAGCGTTGGCAGGTGCCAACCTGATTTATGGTCTGGGAATGTTGGAATCAGGCATGACGTTTGATTACGGACAGCTCGTCATGGACAATGAATTTGCAGCAATGATTAAACATGCTGTCAATGGTATTCCGGTTAACGAGGAAACCCTTGCGGTAGATGTAATTCATAAGGTAGGACCCTTTAAGCAATTCATCACCGAAAAACACACGTTTAATCATATGAAGGAGATGTCACAACCTACTCTTATAGACCGCAGGGTTCGGGATAAATGGGAGAAGGGAGGGAGCCAGACCATGCATGAAAAAGCAATGGATAAGGCCCGTGACATTCTCAGAAAGCACAGGCCAACACCTCTTTCCGACAAAATCAGATCAGAAATGAGATCTATCGTTGAAAATGTGGAGGCAGAGATTAAGGAAGAAAAAGAACGGCAAATCAAGGATAAAGGCTAGAAAAATTACCGGGAGGACCGGCATACTACCTGGCTGTAATATCAAGAAACCCCGTTCTGGCGAGGAGCCAGAACGGGGTTTTTCCCGAGACCATCATAATAAAACTCCACTCGGAAAGCCCTATTACGACACCCCTTAAAAAGGTATCGATCAAGACTCAAGTAGCAGATCCCGGCTATACGTATCATTCGGTACAGGTTATGGCTGGATGCGGAACAGGCGAACTGGACAGAAAACCCTGCTGGACGTCCATGGCGCCGGCAGTCAGCGCAGTGATCCGAAATCGGGAGACCCAAAGCTGTTCCCATATGGAAGAGGTTCTCAGGGCGACGTACTGCGTATCTACAAATTCGTGCGATGCGTGCGCGGGGGCGATGTGGAGCCGGTCCTAAGCGGACCGAACAACGGATTCCACTATACTATCTGAAGCCGTGCCTTCAGATGTCCAGTGAATGCAACCGTTAAGCTTGCCATGACGAAGACATGCATTTATCATTAATTCAAGAACATAGGGTAACTACTGTGAAGGGAATCAACAAGTAGTCTCAAAAACCTATCAACATGGACAGGTCTTCTTGACCTTTTTAAAAGTAAGGTTTTCCTGACAGAAAAAGATTACCTTCAAAGAGAAGATGGTTCCAGAAATTATCGATGAGATTATCTCGGATTTCAAAATGTTCCATTTCGGAAATGGTTTGGGGATTATCACATTTAAACTGTACAGGAATAAGGTTAAAACGTTGAACCTGTCTGTTCATTCTCATAGGCAGTGGAAATCTCTATCCGGCATTGAACGATATTGTCGTGGGAACTTGAATCTACCCTAACATATTTTCTGAAGTGAACAACAAACATAATCTGGAAACATCTTTGGTTTTTAGATGCTTTTTTACTGTTAGGTTATTCTGGAGAATATTGACTATCTAAAGATGAAAAACACATTTTTATATTGATAGGTTTTTTGGTTACTTCCTAAAGACATTTACATCCACAGTAGTATAAAATCTGTGTAAGCAAACATCTGCATAAGAGATATACACACCATCTTCAACCTGATTTTTTGCTATTCATTTCCCAAGTACCACTTCGTTCCATTGACAGGAAGCAATCACTTCACATATAATTCAGGGAGTAACATTAAAAAACGAGATAAAGCCAAACTTGTCGCAAGACAGGGACGGAAAGCCACGGATCTGAAGAGATAGCCGAGTTGCCTTTAAAATGGGTAGTTCGGTTATTTTTTTGAGGAAATTCAAAAGGAGGCCAGGTCATGAGAAATATAACTATTTTTATATTAATTGTTTTGCTGATGATCTTGGGATTGAAATTTCCAACAAATACAGCAGTAGCAGGAAGTGAGGATTCAAATATCGCCAAGGTGCTTCTAGATAATGATAAAGTGAAGGTCGTTGAAAATATACGCCATCCCGGTGCCTTAGCTCCTATGCATTCACATGAAGCTTATATTGCCTATTTTTTTGACTCCTGCAAATTAAAATTCACTTTTCCTGATGGAAAAACAGCAGTGAAGGAGATACCAGCCGGGAAATTGGTCTGGAGTGATGGAACGACACATGAAGTGGAAGTTATTGGAAATACAGATCTTCATTCTTTACACATACAATTTAAAGAATAGGTGAAGTTTAAATATATTTTTCACCTATAATGTCAGGCAC
>CAXMTO010000495.1:0-6661 GCA_964196355.1 uncultured Myxococcota bacterium | reverse complement strand
TCCAAACTCTGCGTTATTTCCAAAAAATAATGCTCCGGTAAGCGAGGCACGAGACTCCGAGATATTAACTATATGACTGTGCGTATTTTTTGAAAATGCCTTGATTTTAAACAAAAGGCTTATTCTCGGACAACCTCCTAGATATCCCGAAAACCGAAATATGCCCTTTCGAACTTTTGTTTACCAACCTCAAGAAAATAGGCAAAACTCCACTCTGTGTAGGTTAGCAGATGGCAGTACTGCGGTTTAACCACATAGGTCATTGCGTCGGTTTCACCAAATTTCTCAGAATAGATCTGGACACCCTGTCGGTCATAGTATTCACCTTCAAAGACATCCAGCTGCTCTATCGCTGCTTCTGGAAGATCGAGATAGAGGACACCATCCACTTGCGAATCGGACTGCGGAATGATACCTGGGTACTCTTCATTCTGCACCTTAGTGCGATAATAACCCTTAAGGACTGCATTACTCCTTTCAAGCTGGCAATTGACGACGGCAAACATTATATCATCGCACATCAATGACCCGTAGGTGAAGAGATTGACCATAGGACTCCCAAAGTTACAGATTACATTCTGGTTTTATTGACGGTTTCCATTTCCAGATAAGGCAGTGTTGATGGGAAATTTTCTTTACCAAACATCATGTCAGAGTAGACACCATTCGGAATATGCAATGGATCGGCCATGCGCAATCGCTTCACCACCTCCATATCCAGTTCAACCCCTAACCCTGGAGCATCACTCAACTTCAACTGGCCGTTGACAACCGATAATGGCTCGATCAGAAGATCGTTTACAAAGGGGTTGTTCATCTGATCGATCTCGACGGATATACCATTTGGCATGGCAGACACAACCTGTGCGTTTGCAACAACAGCAATAGCATCGCTCCAACTGTGTGTCCCAAAAGGTATATTGTGGTTCTGGGCGAGTTTTCCAACCTTCCATACCTCACTAATGCCCCCACAACGTGATGCATCAGGCTGTACGATATCGACTGCACCGGCATGAATCAATTCTCGAAACCCCTGGAGACCGAACTCATTTTCACCTGCTGCCAGTGGTATACCGACACCCCTCCGCAACGCCACAAAAGCATCGATATTCTCGGGCGCAAATGGCTCTTCGTACCAGAAGACTCCCTGCTGTACAAAAAACTTACCCATTCGGCGGGCAAGGTCAGGATGATAGCGCATAGAGGCGTCGACAATCACATCGTTGTCCGGGCCAATGGCGTCACGTACCGCACGTACTGCCGCTTTGTCATATTCTTCACTCCGCGCCAGGCGCATTTTGACACGGCGAAATCCTCGATCAATATATTTGACGGCTTCCTCTGCCAGTTCGTCCACATCGTCTTTCCAGAGTAAACCGCTGGCATAAGCAGGGCAGGTTGAGAGCTCTCCACCCAGCAGCTTCCATACCGGTTTGCCAAGCGCCTTGCCACGGAGATCCCACAGTGCTGTATCAATGCCGCCGATGGCGGACATCGCAGCACCTTTCCTGCCATACCACCGTGTCAGGCCGTACATAATCTCCCAAAGCCGATCGACATCTGCTGGGTCTTCACCGCGTAACAATGGGCCAAGTTGATCGCGCACGATTAAATAGACGAGTCCTGGGTGGGAATAGACTGAACCTATACCAACCTGGTCGTTGTCTGTATGAACGAGGATCAGGGTCGTCAATCGGCCATCACAGATACCGCCACCGTATTGAAACTTGTCCGACTCAGGATAATTATGTATAAGATTGATGGCCTCAATACGATCAATTTTCATGTTCATCCTCTCTCAACCTTAACTTGATGAATCAAAATATCGAATACTGGGTGTCCCCGCATGTGACATGATGGCGAAACACCCTGACTTACGTCAAATACGATATGACTGATAGATAGTATTCCGAACTGCTGATACAAAGGCCGCTTAAGCCTTTAAATTTATTGGCTGAACACTTTCTTCAGATTTTCCATTGATATGTTCCCGCCGCTGGCGATTAATACAACATTCTTACCTTGGAGCTGTTCCTTAATCTGCAATGCCGCCGCCAGGGATGCCGCCCCTGCTTCCTCTACTAAATTATGCGTATGCTCTATCATGATTCCAATAGCTGATCGTATCTGTTCATCCTCGGCTAACAGGAATTGATCCACATACTCACGCATAATTCTCTGGGTATTCTCAAAGGGGACTCGAGTTGCCAACCCCTCAGCAAAAGTCTTCATTTCTGCTTCTATCATCGCCCCTTTCTCCCAGCTCATTTGCATCGCCGGGGCCTGGGCTGACTGGACTGCTATTATTTCGATTTCCCGGTTGATGGTCTTTGCCACTATCCCTGTCCCACACACTCCACTGCCTGCGCCCACCGGTACGATGATGGTATCTACATTCGGCAGTTCTTCCAAAATTTCAAGGGCGTACGTCCCTACTCCATGTATCAGCAGTTCATCAGTTGGACCGACAAACTTACCTCCCTGTTTCTTCGCAACGTGTTTTATCCACTCTCGTGCTTCGTCAAAATCTTCTCCATGGAAAAGTACTTCTGCACCCAGACCTCTCATGGCGGCGACTTTTCCTGGGTTGGCTCCTTCTGCGACGGCTATTGTTGCTTTTATGTTATTTGCTCTAGACGCATAGGCTATGCTCTGGCCGTGATTTCCAGTTGACGCGGTAAATAAACCACTTCGTTTTTCTTCAGTGGTTAAGTTTGCAGCTAAATTCAGGCCGCCTCGTATTTTAAACGCCCCAATCGGTTGATGATTTTCATGTTTTATCCAGGTGTTAGTTCCCATCAAAGTATTCAAGGTTGGATAACTGAACAGAGGCGTTGGACGTAAATGGCGGTATACATTTTTCCGTGCCGAAATAATATCTCTGATTGTAGGCATCTGTTGCGTCATGAAAATCCCCCTCATATTAAAGTTATCCTAACAGATTGATACGTACTTTCTTGATATCTACTCGCTACAAGAGCTGCTAACAATCATTTTTTGTATTGTCTGCATTTTCCAGCCTCACCTCTACCCCTCTCTATCCAGGAAAACCTCTTATTACGACTTTTCATGGTCGATAAAACTTTGTACCATCACTACTAACCCGGATTTCTCATGAACATTGTGTCAATTTTCTGAAAGTGTTTTCATTGTAACAGCTTGCCACCCGTTCGATTCGACGGGAAATTTTACACAATGTTCACCAAAGGCCAGCAGATATGATCACATCTTCCGCGTCGCTACCCCAGCAAACATAGACGACTATAGTTCGCTGGGGTGCTTCTTGAATATGTAATCATCTTTGATGGTGAGAAATCCGGGCTAAGGCGATATCGTACGACTCAGACAGCACATGCGCCATGAATAAGTGCTCTCATTCCTTATACCGTGGATCATCGATGTTATGGATTCAGATATTAAGCAATTGCAAAAAATATCCTATACCTAGGCTGAATATCTGGGAGGGTTGGTACATTACTCTCCTCACAAAATCAGCAACGGCCTACTTGAAGATCTGTATAACAAAATAAAAAGATAAAACACCAGGCCTCCGGTCACAGGGATATGAAATATTTGACCTTTCGGCTTCACGGTCTTAATGTCTTCAGGTACGCGTTTTCATGATGAACCAAAAAAAATAAATATTGCAAAAGTACAATAATCATGTTCGGCTTACCTTCTTTTCTGGAGAGGGATAACAACATTTCATGCAAACAATTTCAAGTAAAGCGATCAATGCCAGCAGGCGTCTTAACTGGTTTGTAGAAAGGGCCTGTGTCGCATTAATGGTGCTACTTGTGCTGGATGTCTGGCTCGGGGTACTTGCGCGTTATGTACTGCCATTTCAGGTTGCTTTCACTGAAGAACTGGCACGCTATCTGATGATCTGGATGGCGTTGTTAGCTGTCTCAAGCGGTATCAGTCATCGCGAGCATATTGGTGTTCTGGTGCTATTTGAGCGCTTCCCGCCGTCGGTACGCAAATGGCTTGCGGTACTATTTGATCTGATCGCGTTGTTGTTTTTTGCGGTTATTTTTTATTACGGACTTGGCATGGTAGAGCGGGGATTCAGTCGCTACACCATGATTGAGGGGATCCCCAAGGCTTATCCTTTCATGGGTGTTCCGCTTGCAGGTGCACTGGCTTGTATACAGTTAGCACTGGTCGCTATTCACGATTTCTTTGTTGTCGGTGATGCTATCGGCGCAAACCGGATGGAGGATTAACCGAATGTTTCTGGTAGCCATTATCTTTTTTGGATTACTCATACTCGGCATGCCAGTTGGTTTTGTGCTTGGCGTCGCGGGTATGGTCGGTATCTTCGATATTGGCGGAGGGCGTTTTCTCGCCATGGCGCCGGACCGAATGTTTGCCGGGCTGGACCTTTTTCCTTTTCTTGCTATGCCTTTTTTTATTCTTGCCGGTGAAATTATGAATCGTTCCGGCATCACTACTCACCTGGTTGAATTCGCCGATTCACTGGTTGGATGGCTGCGTGGCGGTATGGCACATTCCAACATGGTGGCATCGGTTATGTTTGCGGGGATAACCGGAGCAGCAACTGCTGATGCTGCAGCCTTTGGCAACACCCTGGTACCCGCAATGGTCAAACAGGGTTACACTAAACCATTCGCCTGTGCGGTGACAGCTGCAGGCTCTATCATTGGACCGACCATACCGCCATCGACGTTAATGGTTATTTATGGTTCTATCATGGGGGTTTCGATTGCGGGGTTGTTTGCAGCGGGAATATTGCCCGGATTATTGATCTGTTTGATTTGCATGGGTGTAATCGCTGCGTTGGGTAAGAGGCTGAATCTACCCAAATCAGATCAAAAACCTAGCCTGAGAAGTATTTTGATCGCCTTCAGAAAGAGCTTCCTCGCTCTGGTATTACCTGTGTTTATTCTGGGGTCTATCTTAGGCGGGATTGCCACCCCCACTGAAGCGGCTTCGATTGCGGTTTTTTACTCGCTGGTGGTTGGTGGTCTCGTTTACCGTGGAATCACAAGGAAAGATCTATATGAAATGCTGGTTCGTACTACCCGCATTACCGGGGTAATATTCCTGATTATTGCCTCTGCTTCGATAATGGGCTGGTGGATGACCTTTAACCAGATTCCTCAGGCGATAGCAGCTGGTGTTCTGTCGTTATCTGATAATCCCGACATCATCCTTGCGATGATTATCGGACTACTACTATTCATTGGTCTTTTCATGGATATTAATGCCACGCTTATCATCCTCGCACCGGTACTAGCGCCGTTGACCAAGAGCATAGGAATGGACCCCGTGCATGCAGGTATAATGATTATTCTCGCTCTGAATATTTCATTGATGACACCCCCCGTGGGTGCCTGCCTGTTTGTACTGGCGTCAGTAACCAAAACCAAAGTCGAAGCCATAACAAAATCCTTGTGGCCTTTTTTACTTGCAGAAACCATTATTCTGTTTGTGGTTGCCTATTGGGAAAATATGACTTTGGCTATTCCTCGATTTCTCGGGTTGTAGATGTCGATGGAATTTCTCTCATAACAACCACCCTATGGAGGAATATTATTCATGAAATATTACAACAAAGTTTGTCGTTTAGCAGTAGCAGTCATCGCGGCCGGTATGCTATCAGTCAATGCCTTTGCCGCTGATGTGACTATCCGCATTGCACATCTTAACCCGGAAGGGGCATTTGAAAGCCACTCTGGTGCGATGACGACGATATTCAAGTCTCTGGTGGAGAGTGCCAGTGGTGGAGAGATCGAGGTCAAACTGTTCCCCAACGGACAACTCGGAAAAGACAACGAAGTTATCCAGCAGGTTCGTGACGGTATCGTCGAGTCGGCGATTTCTTCTGCTGGTGGCATCGCCCAGCATTATCCTCTGGTTGGCGTATTCGATATTCCATTTGCGTTTCCGAATATTGCTGTCGCCACTCGGGTCATCGATCAACGCAGTGATTTCGGCAAAAAGTTTTCTTCTGATCTTGAGAAAAAGACTGGCCTGAAAGTGCTGGGCCTGATCGATTCAGGCGGTTTTTTCGCCTTTTCGAACTCCAAGCGTCCTATCAAGAGCGTTGGGGATATGGAGGGGCTCAGAATTCGTACTATGACCCTGCCTACACACCAAGCCATGGTGAGTTCTCTAGGTGGTAAACCTACTCCTTTACCCTGGGCCGAAGTTTACACCGCACTGCAAACTGGTGTCGCAGATGGTCAGATGAATCCTATTCCGATCATTGCCTTCGCCAAATTTGATGAAGTCCAGGAATACCTGTCGATTACCAACCATGTCATAACGCCTTACATCTGGACGATCAATAAGGATTTTTACACCGGCCTGTCGGCAGAGCATCGTAAAATTATTGATTGGGCGTCTGAGGTTGCAACCGAGGCTGGCCGCGGTGTTTCACGGGTGATAGAGGCATCGGAAAGAGGCTTGCCGGCACTTTCCAAGAAAATGAAGGTCAATACCGTTTCTCCTGCGGAATTGAAGAAATTTGCGGATGCAGCCCAGCCAGCTGTGCGTAAACTCATCGATGAGAAACTCGGAAGTGAAGGGACGGCGATGCTGGAGGCAATGCTGAGTGCAATAAAAGCAGCACAATAAAGCACAATCCAGGTAATCTAACACCGGTAAACGGTAAAAAATCCTGCGCTCTTTTCAG
>CAXMTO010000494.1:0-17870 GCA_964196355.1 uncultured Myxococcota bacterium | reverse complement strand
GATCATCTTGTGAACGCGTACTTTCATACTTACGGCCTGCCTGTGCGAATTACCAACTGTTCAAACAACTACGGACCATATCAATTCCCCGAAAAACTTATTCCCCTGATTTTTAATAACAGTATGCGAGGCAAAACCCTGCCGGTATATGGCGATGGGCAAAATGTTCGTGACTGGCTGTATGTTAAAGACCACTGTGAGGCGATTGTTGAGGTGGTGAGAAGAGGTCTGGACGGGCAATGTTACAATATCGGCGGGAACAATGAAAAACAGAATATTGAAGTGGTGACCCTTATCTGTGATATCCTGGATCAAAAACTGGGTCTGCCGAAATCCGGTGAGCCCCGAAGATCTCTCATTACCTTTGTTAAAGACAGACTGGGGCATGATAGACGTTATGCAATAGATGCAACGAAAATCAAAGAAGATCTTGGCTGGGAGCCTAAGGTGAACTTTGGCCAGGGGATAGAAAAAACAGTTGACTGGTATCTGGCCAACCAGGAATGGGTCACAGGGATTGTTGATGGATCTTATCAAGAATATTATAAAAATATGTACGCTGTGTAGCTGGTAAAAAAATGAAGATTACGCAAACAAGTATTCCGGATGTTCTTGTTGTTGAACCTCAGGTATTTGGTGATGAAAGAGGATTTTTTTTCGAAAGTTTTAATAAGGAACTCTGGCAACAGGATACTGGTTTAAAACTGGATTTTGTTCAGGATAACCACTCTCGCTCAGTCAAAGGGGTTTTGCGTGGTATTCACTATCAGATACAGCAACCTCAGGGCAAGCTGGTCAGAGTTGTGGCCGGGGAGGTTTTCGATGTAGCTGTCGATTTACGGGAAAAATCACCTACTTTTGGTAAATGGGTTGGTGAACATCTGAGTGCTGAAAACTTTAAACAAATCTGGATTCCTGAGGGCTTCGGGCATGCTTTTGTTGTGCTGTCGGAATACGCCGAATTCCTTTACAGGACAACCGATTTCTGGGCTCCTGAACATGAACGCTGTATTCTCTGGAATGACCCGGAATTAAATATCTCCTGGCCGATAGATTTTTCTCCGACACTCTCTGAAAAAGATGGCAAAGGACTTTTACTAAAAGATGCTGATATCTATAAATGATGGTGTCGTGAATGACTCTCCATCTGTTTTACACGCATAGATGACTGCGTTTTTCCGACAGAAAATACTCTCATGGAGACACCTGCCCCACAAAGGGGATGCTGAACTGAGCCCTGAACTTTTTTCCGTTTGTCGGGGTTATGGCTTGTAATAGGGGATCCAGCGCTGGATCGTCGTATCCAGCACGCCTTGATCAGAGAGAGATTTGACGTAACTGTTGGCTGCATCGAGTAGTTCCCGGTTCTCAGGGTGTACTCCCCACGCAAGGTACTCTCTGGTTAAGGGAATCATAACCGGAAGAAGTCCCTCAGCTGCGTACTTGGCCGCCAGATGTAAATTCCCGGGCAGGTCATAAACAAAGGCGTCAATTTTACCGGCCAAAAGAGCCTTGACAGCCTGATTTGATGTTGGGAACTGCGTTCTAGCGCCCCTGGCTTTTACGTCCTGGATGAAAAAATCACCGGTAGTTCCCGTTACAGTACCTATCTTGATGGATGGATTCAACAGATCGGTCATTCCTATGGGAAATTTACCTCTGTCAACCCGTCGTATGAGAGATATTTGCCCGGAAACCATATACGGGTCAGCAAAGGCGATTTGGTATTTGCGGGGGTTGGTAATCGTCATTCCCGACATGATAATATCTGTTTTATTACTGAGCAGTGAGGGAATCTGATCCTTCCAGTTGAGCTGGACCAGTTTGAGTTGTCGACCCGTAAATTCTGCCAGCCCTTTTGCCAGATCTGCTTCCAAGCCTACGATATTGCTATTTTCTCTATACGCCATAGGTGGAGAATTTGTAGATATGCCAACACGGAGGAGTTTAACCGAATTATCTGGCTGCAAGTTGCTTGCTGAATCTGTTCTGACGCAACCGACGGAAAGAATTAACAGAGCTGCAAGAAAAGCAAGTTTTTTCATTATATTAACCGGATGAATATATTCAGAAAGTATACGGTGCCAAGTGCGGGTTTGTTATCCCTCCTTTTTGTTGTACCCCTTTTTGGCTGGACAACATCGAGAAGAGACAATTTTACACAAGCAGTTTATCCATAAACAAGGGACCCGCCCGAATATCCCAAGCCACCAGCACACGCGAGGCAGAGGATATAGAACAGAAAAATTAATTTTGGTGATCCTTCCTTACTCTTTAATACAACTGAGATTGTGAGGAGAATGGTGAGGAGCGAACCGAGCACCATTTTAATGATGATAAATGTGAGCCATTCACCTTCCATGAACTGCAGCCAGTCAAGCATCCCGGCAATAATTACCGGAACTACACCAAGCAATGCCAGTATTGAGCAGTGATATGCTGTTCTATTAAAGAATTTGTCCTGCCAGATTAATCCCAGAAGTGAAAAGACGACCATACCGATTATCATACCCATCGGTACATGAGTCAGCATTGGATGAAGCGGATGGGTGAAGCCAAGTTTTGCCAGTGTATCATATAGATTTTCAATCATACATTTCTCCTTTCGTACAGATTGGTGATCTTTCTGGGTGAAGATATTTTCTGTTATGATAATAAATATGGGTCAAATTGGAACCAATAATAATCATTATCGAAAAAATGACATATTAAAATGTTCATTATCTCAAAAAAAAGAAGGGTTTGAATGAGCATGAAGCAGAAATGTTCGGTTATTGTATTACCAGCTATTTAAAATTCTCATTGATTGCATGGTGGAGGGCTGTAAGAAGTTTATCCCTGTTATTCTCCTGTTGGTTGAGCATGATGACAAAAGGGAGATACTTGTCATGATGAATGAGAAAGCCGGCATAACAGAAGACGTCAGTGAGAGTGCCGCTCTTTACATAGCTGTTTCCTTTGAAATTCAACAGATCTGCGTAGGGTCGAAAGTGTTCCACCGCCTTGAGTAAACCGGCAGGGGAAATAAAATTCTTCCTTGATAAACCTGATCCTTCCACCAGATTAAATTCTTTCGTTGACAGATGCAGTCGTTCTTTAACGTACACCTTGAACAGGCGTCGGGATTTATTCCAGTTTGCCGGGAAACCGTATGAAACAGCTCCACAGGCAAGAAAGAGCTGGTTTGCTATATAATTGTTAGAGTATTTGAGACAGGATCGTACAATCTCTCGCACACTTTTTGCAGAACTGTGGATATAGAACGCACGGAGCTGTTCTGGAGTGCGATCAGCCTGAAATCCATTTTCGATGGCGATCCCGGCTCTGTTGAAAAATGCTGTAATGAGTTCACCCGTATACCGCAGAGAGGGGGAAAGGGAGCCTTTTATCGGCAGCGTATTGATATTCACGCGATGAGCACCGGGTGCAAGACTTCTGCCAATCTCATGCATGATCGGGATTGCCGGTGTTTCAACTTCTCCTGATGTTATGGAGCCATCAGGAGAAACAAAAATTGGTACGCTATTGAAGTTGACGGCCAATGCACCATTTGGGGCATCAAAAGGGTTGGCGGATTGACCTGCACCATCAGCTAAAGAATTTACCGTATAGGAACTCTCATCAAGACGTATGGATAAGAGGTTTTTTACTCCATGGCTGTACAGCTTTTCTGCAATGGCCTGGATAACCTGAGAGGTGAGAAAGGGGTCTCCATATCCTTTTATATAGAGGTTCCGCTGGTCATCAAGGAAGAAATGGGTTTCAAAGCGGTAATCTTCACCAAGAATTTCAAGGGCTGCCAGGCTCGTGAGAATTTTAAGAGTTGAGGCTGGAATAAAAGTTTCTTTCTCCCGGTGCTGGAGATTTCCAGAGCCATCCTTTATTATAAATCCGCCATTATCGAGAAGATGGTCAAAATTCGTGTCTGTCTGGGCAGAGGAGGTGGAAAAACTCAGGAACCAGATGAGGCTGCAGTACAATAAAAGGATACTTTTTTTGCCGAGCAACATAAAACTCTTCGATCCAGACACCGGTATCTGAGACATTTATGACCCACACGAACTATCCATAGTAGACCAACTGGTTTTGAGAATCGAAGTTCGCAGGGCTGTATCCTTATCCACATGGATAATGTGGAGCAGGGCTTCGATTGGTTTTATACCAGGCATGCTGCTGATACTTGTAGTCTCAAGTTCAATTGTACTGGCTCCGGAGCATCTGATCCGGCTGATAAGAGGGCGTATGTCAAGGGTTTTTATTTTCCCTTTTCGGCTTCTTTTGATAATAAAAGTGTCTTTCTTGGAGAAAATACCCACCAGTTCGATCTCCTGGTTGGTTAAAGGTCTATCCAGGGTCAGAGTATAGGATATAAGGATTTTTTGAGGGATTTTCGCCGGATGCTTTCTGATCAAAGTTACTTCGAGACCCTGTGGCAACTTGCGGTTAAGTCCCTCTGCTGTTTTTTCTGTGTGCGATAGTGGCTCCGGCAGGTCCATGATGAAAAATTCAGCAAGACTCTCGGTGCCTACGGGGAGAGCCGGACCAAAAGATATTTTTGGAGTAGGATTGAACCCCTGACTGTAGTGAGTCTTTATTTCTGCACGCCGCAACGCTCTGAAAAAAACCTGCAATATCTCCAGATGTCCGAGAAAACAGATTCTCCCTGTTCGTGAGTAGTGAACAATGTACCGGTGGTGGTGCTCGTTTTTTTGTAAGACTTGTGCTGGCAGCTCAGATCGATGAGTTGATGGATCCAGACTTTTTCCTAGGCGATTATGAACAATTGGAAAAATGGTCTCAAAATCACACAGTCCGCATTTTTGACATGCGTGATATCTGCAGTCAGGAGTATAAACTTCAGATCTGGCTTTTTCCAGTTCATCTTTTAAAAACTGGGCGTCAACGCCTGTTTGCAGATGCTGCCATGGGAGCATCTCGTCGATTTCCCGCTCCCGCAGATAGTCGTCCAGATCCAGGTCACATTTTTTTGCTGCCTGTTGCCACAGGTCAAGATTGAAATGTTCTGTCCAGCCATCGAACCGTGCACCATCTGCCCAGGCAGTTGATAAAAGTTTCGCCAGGCGTCTGTCTCCACGGGAAAAAACACCCTCAAGATAGCTGGTTTTCGGGTTGTGGTATTTTAAATTGACACCCTTTCGCGGCATGTCAGCTTTAAGTTTTTTGAGATAGCTGTCACTCTCCTCGCGGCTGAGCTGCCTCTCCCACTGGAAAGGGGTATGGGGTTTGGGAACAAACGTGCCAACGCTGACATTGATCTGTTTTTTCCCCTTTGCGCTCCCTTGGTCCCGCTCTTTTTTTGCCTTTGTGACAAGATGTACAATCTCGTCTATATCCTTTTCGGTTTCTGTAGGGAGCCCGATCATAAAGTACAGTTTCAGGACTTTCCAGCCAAGACTGAAGGCGTCTTTACAGGTGGCGATAAGGTCTTCCTCGGAGATGCCTTTGTTTATGACCCGTCGCAACCTCTCACTTCCTGCTTCAGGGGCGAGGGTGAAACCGGTTTTACGCACTCTTTTGATCTGATCCATTATAGTTGGTGTCAGAGTGCCGACCCTCATGGACGGCATGGATACAGAGGTGAAACTCCCAGTGAAACTGTCCATGAGATCGGGGAGTGACTGTTCCAGGCAGGAATAGTCGCCCGTGGAGAGTGAGAGCAGGGCAAGTTCCTCAAACCCTGAATCGGAAATACCTTCTACGGCAAGTTCCTTGATTTGCTCGGGGCTTCGTTCTCTCACCGGCCTATACGTCATGCCGGCCTGACAGAAACGGCAGCCACGGGTGCAGCCACGGGCGATCTCTATTCCCAACCGGTCATGAACAATTTTGGCATTGGGGACAATCGGGTGTAAGAGATGGTCAGTGCTGTCAAGGTTCGGTATGATTCGACGGGTTATTTGAGGCTTGCTTCCTCCTATCTGTTTAATTTCAGCTATATGGTTGTCGTTGTCATAAATGGGTAGGAAATGAGAAGGAATATAGACACCGTCCATCTGGCTGAGTCTGTCGAGCAAACTTTTTCTGTCACTTTTCTGGATTCTTTTTTCCTCCCCGATAATATCGGCGATTTCAACAATTGCCTCTTCTCCATCACCGAGCAGGACGGCATCAAAAAAGTCCGCAACAGGTTCAGGGTTTAAAGCACCGGCTCCTCCCGCAATTATCAGAGGGTGAGAACTGTTTCTCTGGTCAGCTAAGAAAGGCAGTCCTGCAAGGTCCAGGATGGTGAGTATATTGCTGTAGCAAAGCTCGTAGGGGAGAGTGATTCCGAGTATATCGAAATCTGCCAGAGGGTGATCTGATTCAAGAGAGGTTAATGTCTTTTTATTTTTTCTGGTGAGCTGCTCCACATCAATATCCGGGCAATAACATCGCTCCGCGAGAAATCTGTCATGGCTGTTGAGAATATGGTAGAGTATCTGTAATCCCTGGTGTGACATACCAATTTCATACATATCTGGAAAAACCAGAACGCATCGGGTTTGGGCAGACGCCCACGGTTTTGTGGTAGAGTTATATTCGCTTCCCAGGTACCGTCCCGGCTTTGTAACGTAGGGAAGTAGCTTACTGTCTGTCATTTTGAAATCCATTACAAATTTTGCGATATGGCAGAGCTGACGCGCCTATATCTTTGTTTTTCTCGTTTTCCAGCACTCTTCATTTAATGAAATTTGGTTGACTTTACAAGTCCGGATGATGTAATTAAGTGGTTTAAAATAAGATTATGTACGCAAAAGATCACTTTAATATACAAAAAAGGACGTGTCTTATGAGATGTTTTGGTTTCTTCCTCCTTTTTATGGTCGCAATGGGTTTTACCTCTTTATCGGAGACCTATGCCGAACAGTCACAGCCCATCACTCTGGAGTCTATTTCATATAATCTCGAGCCAGACGAAAAAGAGAAGATAATTTTCAAACTCAGTGGGTCCATAATCGGCCTCAATGTTTTTGGGCTGAATGGAGGAAAGCCGCGTTTAGTCCTTGATTTTCCTCAAACACTATATAAAGGGAAAAATAATATTCCTTTAGACAATTTTAAACTGGCATATGGCATTCGCACAGGAGTACATTCCGCGCCAGTCATGAAAACACGTGTTGTTATCGATCTTGCCAGCGAATATGAGGTCAAATACGAACAGATCATTTCTGATGAAGACACTGCCCTGACAATTATTCTCTCCCCCATGTATATTGAAAAAATTGAGGAAAAGGCAGATGTTCCTCAAATTGAAGTGGATCAGGGGATTGATCTCGCAAAAAAAGAAATAGAAAAAACTGTCCCTCCGGCCTTTGGCGAATTAAAATCGCCGGCTGGAGGAGTCGCCGAATCAGATGTGCCGGATGGAGGCTCTCAGTTACTTGAGATCTCTTTTGACAACTCGTCTAATAAAGGAGAAATGGTCATTTTTCGACTCAATGATTTCTACCCTCCTACTGTATCAGCGATCGAAGAAGAGACACCTCAAGTCCTCTGCGATTTTATGGATATGGAGCTTGGATCAGATGTGAAGGACGTGATACTCGCAGAAGGTAAATATGTCCAGCGTATTCGTACTGCCCGGCATGGCGGCCCTGACAAGGTAAGAGTTGTTCTTGATCTTTCACCCGACAGAGATTACGACCTTCAGCAGGTCTTTTTTAAAAATGACAATCTCTTTGTTCTTATCGTAAATGAGTTGCCGGCCGAACCAGTTAAACCATGACTATCTCTCTATGGTAACATCTGTTTCACATAACTTGCCGGAGCGGTAAACCTGAAGTCGTCTTTATCCAGGTTGTCAGCGATCAGGACATCTGAGAGTGTTATTGTCAGTTCACCGTTATATTCCAGGCCAGTCACTTCAATTAAGTGCGGTTGTTTGCAGTTTCCGACCGACGCCCAACTATCGTAGGTTATCTTCGTAAAAACCTCACCCTTATCGTCCTCGATTATTCGTGACAGAAGTTTGCCTTCATCCGGCTCTATTAACAGATGTATTTTGGGGAGATTATTTTTCGCTTTCCCTTGCATTGAAACCCAGATTCCCCTATTCTCTCTGTCTTCACGTATTTCAGTTATGGTTGAAGGATCAACACGTATTATCCCCCTGATCCAGCTCATCCAGTTATCGTCCAGAAGTGCAGGGGGAATGTCGTGAAGCAGGCCAAAGGAATGGACACTGCCGGTAATGTATTTTCTTTGCAGGGTGCTGATGAACTGGAAGGTGTTTTGGTCACTTGTTATCACTAAGATTGGCTGGCCAAAAGGGTTCGAAACAATAAGTTTAATAAATGATGGAGAGAGGATCTGAAAATATCCATTCACGTTTTTTCTATCAAAGGGATTGTGATAGGAGAGAGAGATGTCGCCGTCAATCCCATCCGGGCATGATTCTGCCCTGGAACTGAGCAGTCTCAGGAAGTCGATGGTGTTCTCTGCCTGTTGCTCATCAAGAGGGTTTGTCCATGGTTTTCGGGCACAACCGAAGCATGTCAGGCAAATCAGTAGAAGTAAAATAGAGAGATTATGATTCCTGGTCCAGCTGTTTTCTGAGTGTCTCAATCTTAATTTTGACCTTTGTTCGGTTTTTCTCATCTTTAAACATCTCATAAGCCTTCTTATATGCCTGAAGTGCCTTGGTCCTTTTTTTCAGGGAGTAGTAGACATCGCCCAGATGGTCGTAAATATGAGCATCTCCAGGTTCAAGTTCTATGGCATGTTCAAGCTCGGTTTCTGCCTTTTCAAGCTCTCCCAGTCTAAAATAAACCCAGCCGAGACTGTCCGTTATATAGCCGTTTTCAGGTTTGAGCTGCACCGCTCTCTTAATATATTCCAATGCGCGATCAAGGTGGATGTTGTTGTCAGCCCAGGTATATCCAATGAAGTTAAGTGCCTCGGCGTGTTCCGGCTGGAGTTCAAGAACTTTCTCCATATTGCTTATCGCCTGTTGGTGCAGCCCGTTTCTCTCCAGCAATAAACCGTATTCGAAAAAAAGCTGTGGGTTTTCGTGGTATATTTTAATTGCCCTCTCAAGAAGAGCGAGTGCTGATTGATTTTTTTTCTGCTCCTGGTAGAGAGATGAAAGCAGAGCGTAAAAAAGTGGACTGCGGGTTTCCGGGTTTGAAATATGTTTTTGCAGCAGTTCTATAACCTTGTCTGGTTTACCCTGTTTTTTGAAAATTCGAGTCTGTAAGTAGACCGATTCTTCAAAAATGTCACTTTTTGTCTTGACCAGTTTGAGGTGAGTCAGTGCAGATTCGTATTTTTCTTCCTGGAAATAAAGCAGGGCCAGAAGATAGTGTGGTTCCGATTTCTCTGTCTTCTGCGAGAGTTGCAGGAGGAGTTCTTTTGCCTTTACAGACTCCTTTGCTCTCAAAAAAATCTTGGCTGTAATGAGGTC
Organism: uncultured Myxococcota bacterium; assembly: GCA_964196355.1. Taxonomy (GTDB): domain Bacteria; phylum Desulfobacterota; class Desulfobulbia; order Desulfobulbales; family Desulfocapsaceae; genus Desulfomarina. Next base: position 8,467 of record CAXMTO010000494.1, on the reverse strand, counting down.
TATATTTGCTTTGTCCTCGCTGAAGAGACGTATTTCTTCAAGGCCCGTTAAAGCCTCATCGTTACGGTTCAACTCAAGAAGTGATTGAATCCGACTGAGGGAAGCCCGCTCGTTATATGGCTCATTTTCAGTGATGGACGTATATATCTGCAGTGCATCTTCATGCTGTTTCAACGTTGTATAGAAATGGCCAATTTCGTAGGCAAGATCTTTTGACCAGTTGAGTGATATTGCCTTTTCGTATTCATCGGCAGCTTCATCATAGGATTTTGTTTTTTTCAACAATCTTGCCAGGTAAAAGTGGGCAAAATAGTGTTCTGTATTCTTTTTGAGTAATTTCCTTAATATAACTTCGGCTTTTTGGTCTTGATCCTGTTGGATATAGAGGAAAGTAAGCCTCAACTGGACATCTTCGTTATCAGGCTCGAGTGCCAGAACTCTGTCGTATAAGGTTATCGCTTTTGCAGATTTATCTTGCTGGGAATAGATGTTGGCCAGGAAAAGAAAAAGAGGGATGGCGTTTGGCTGCTCTTTTATAGCTTGCTGTAACCAGGTGACCGCTTTTTCAGTCTCACCCATCTTAAGCAGCAGTACAGGTATTTTACGATTCACATAATCAGCATTGGGATCACATATAAGTGCTTTCCTATATGCCTCAAGAGCTTCTGTGTAGCGTTCGTTTGTCTCTGAGTGGGAACCCCAGAGGAAATAAAAATAAGAACAGGAGGAGTCTGTACTGTCTTCTACCGTCGGTTTTAAAGATGTCTGCCGGTCAAAGGAACAGGACCCCAGGAGTAGACAGAAAATGACAAACAGGTATGCACGGAGCTGGACCATTATTAATCCAAAATGGAGAGTGAGGTATCTGAAAGAAGAGTGGAGACATGTTTCATTACCATTCGATGAACGGACCCAATCGAGCCTGCAGCGTCGATTTTTCTAATATACGGGCGCTCTATTGAGGTAAATATTGCTGCAACCTTCTGCAGGTTTTCGGCCTGTTCAAAGTCGTTTAGCGTTTCTCCTCTTCCCGAGGTGATTCTGGTTAAGCCAATGTCGACCGGTACCTGAAAAAGCAGAGCAAGATCGGGGGCCGGCGCGAAACTGTTGCGGGCCAGGACAGTCTCGGGATCAAAACCAATCGCTCCCTGATAGGCAGCGGTTGACAGAAAATATCTGTCACATAATATTATCTCGCCGCGTTCCAGAGCCGGAGTAAGGAGTTCGTCGACGTGCTCCTTCCTATCTGCAAGAAAGAGTTCTAACTCTTCTTTATCGCTGTATTTATGTCTGTTTTTGTAGAGTTGTCTGATTTCCTGGCCATGTTTCCCATCGGTCGGTTCCCGCGTGGCGATGACGGGATAACCTTTCTTTTGTAGTGCGTTATAGAGCAGCTGCAGCTGGGTTGATTTTCCAGTTCCGTCAGTACCCTCAAAAACTATGAGGAATCCTTGTTTCTTAGTGTTGCTTATCACATCTTATCCTTCATGTACCAGACTGCAGTTATTTCGATTGTAGCTGATTTTAGCAGCAAGTTTGACAGCTTCTATCAGGCTCTCACCGTCTGCCACACCTTTTCCTGCGATGTCATAGGCTGTGCCATGGTCAACAGAAGTGCGTACAATGGGCAATCCTATTGTCACGTTCACACCGTCACTAAAGTGCAGGAGCTTGAATGGGATCAACCCCTGATCATGGTACATGCAGACGACTGCATCGTAATCACCCTGGGAAGCTTTTACAAATACAGTGTCCGGAGGGAATGGGCCGGCAACATCAATTCCTGCCTCGCAACCAAGGGATACGGCGGGCTGTATGATCTGGAAATCTTCACTGCCGAAGAGTTGGTTTTCTCCTCCATGAGGATTGAGTCCGGCAACGGCAATCCGAGGTTTTGTAATGCCGAAATCGACTTTAAGGGCATTGTGTGTCGTTTGGATAAGCCGGAGGATGCGTTCTGTAGAAATCGCAGTTGGGACCTCGCTAAGCGGGCAGTGAATGGTCACCAGGGTAACGCTTAACTTACTGCCGGCCATCATCATTGCATAGTCTTTAGCCCCTGTCAGATCAGCGAGCATCTCGGTATGTCCGGGAAAATTGTAACCTGCGTCGTTTAAAGCTTCTTTGGATATGGGGCAGGTTGAAATGCCATGAAGATAGCCCTGCTTAATATACTCGACTCCTTTGGTGATATAATTAACCATTGCACGGGCAGTGGAATGGTCCGGTTTTCCCCATTGAAGAGTATCAGCAGAAAGTGATGACAGTTGAACAACAGGTATTGCAGCCTTGGGCAGAGGTGTACCTGGTTGCCAGGATCTAAGGGGAATAGTGAAACCCAGTTCAGTCCCGCATTTTTCTAAGACAGCCAGATCTCCCAGGACAACTACTTTATAATCCGATTTTTTAGGGTGCTGTTGAAAATAACGAAAAATTATTTCAGGCCCAATTCCTGTCGGGCAGCCCATTGTTATACCGATTGTATTCATAGCAATTATTGTACAGTGAAAATAAGAATAATAAAAGAGTGTAAAGGTTCCTGGTTTAAGATGTCTGCTGCAGTTTTCAACCGGTATCGGTCACAAGCTGGGGTGGTTCAATATACGTCAAAGGCGTTTGTGACAATCTCCACTTGTGCCTGATTGTTCCGTGACATAACGATGGATACGACATCAAACCTGGCCGTTGTATCGAAGAGATTTTTTTCTGCCAGATAACATTGAGCAACTTTGCTGATCTGTCGTTGCTTTCTGAGTGTGATCGCCTCCAGAGGGTGACCATGGGAAGTTCCAGTTCGTGTCTTAACCTCAATGAATACAAGATAATCACCGTCCCTGGCAATGATATCAATTTCCCCGGATAGACGCCGGTAGTTCCTGGTGAGAATAGTGTAACCATTTTCTTTGAGAAAATTTGTAGCGAGGGTTTCCCCTCTTTTGCCAAGGTGTTGGCGGCTGTCAGACATGTTTCGCTACTCCTTTAAAGGAATAACGATGCACGGGGCTTGGTCCATGGGTGAGGATTGCCTGGCGATGTTCCCGGGTTGGGTAACCTTTGTTTTGAGCAAAATTGTAAACAGGATATTTCTCATGGAGTGCGAGCATGATGCTGTCTCTCGCGACTTTTGCCGCAATGGATGCCGCTGCGATAGAACCACTTTTTGATTCGCCTTTTATGTATGTGTCCTGAGGGATTGGAAGGGAGACAGGGAATTTTCCATCAACAAGGAGATAGTCAATGCTACGGTGTCCTGTGTTCAGGTTGTTAATAGCCAGTTTCATCGCCAGTAAAGAGGCCTGAAGAATGTTGATTTCGTCAATTTTTTTTTCAGAGACCTGGCCAATTCCAATGAGGGCACCAATCCTGAGCAATGTGCTGTTCAGAGCAAGTCTTTTGGCGTGGGTGAGTTTTTTAGAATCAATAAAAATTGAGTGATCGCAGTCCTGGGGAAGAACAGCGCATGCGGCAACAACGGGACCTGCAAGCGGGCCCCGGCCAACCTCGTCACATCCTGCCACATTGAGAAAACCACGAGAATAGAGAAGACGTTCGATCCGGAAATTATCTTCTCCCTGTGGAGTCGACTCTGCGAAACGTTCTTCCATTATTGGAATAATAATATCTTTCAGTAGAAAGAAGTCCTGCCTGCCGCACGGTTCATAAATGGTGCGTCAGGCAGTCTCAGGTGAACAGCTGCTCTAGCGGTTAATACCACGCTCACGAATACGTGCGGCTTTACCTCTGAGTTTGCGCAGATAGTAGAGCCGGGAGCGCCGCACACGACCCCGTGTGACAACTTCGATTTTTTCAATACGAGGGTTGTGCAGAGCGAACGTTTTTTCTACCCCTACGCCGTGCGAAATTTTTCGTACTGTGTAAGAGGCATCCATGGTGCCGCGCTTACACTTGATTACCACGCCCTGGAAGAGCTGGACACGTTCCTTATTGCCCTCAATAATGCGGATATGGACCTTAATGGTGTCTCCGGGACGAAAGGTAGGATGATCCTGTCTCATCTGTTCCTGGTTTATTCTATCAATTATTGTGCTCATAACGTTTTCAATGGTTAAAGTGTTTTTGGATGTGATTGATCCAGTTAGTAATTAGTACCTTACTCCTGAAACCCTGTCATAAAAAACAAGAAACTGAGTAATGTATTTTAAAATTATGAGGTTACATATACCACCAAGGTACTTATACCCCTCAAGCTGGTACTGAGAAGAGTGCAAGAATTTTTACCGTTAACCGGTGTTATTAATAAACAGTCGTTATTCTTCTCTTGACCCGAGCAGCCTGTCTACGATAACTGAAGCGGCTGAACGAACCGAGAGGTGGTTGTAGGTTGTCCTTCCTGCAATCGGAGGTAGCGTACCATCGGCATTTTGCATAACTTCGGGTGACAGGCCGTGAGCTGTACCGAAAAGAAGGAGAACAGGTTCATCTCTGTCTATTGTTTTTCGCAGTTCACCGTATGGTATCATATTGCCCTGTTCACGCGCGCTGGTGGTTACAACCAGAGGTCTCTTACCGTATTGTTCGACCAGCCTCCCTACAACTTCATCAACAGATTCACACAGGCTGACGATACTCAGAGCCTCTTTTCTGGCGGGGTTATATGTGGCCCCGTGACCCGTTTCCCAATGCTCCAGCAACTCTTTGACCAGGAGTTGCTGATCATTATACGGAGTTGTAACAAAATAATTTTCCACTCCGTAGGTTCTGGCCATTCGCGCAATATCGTGAAGATCCAGATTCGTAACTGCAGAACCGATTACCTCAGCCCTTTTATTTACCACAGGATGATGTACCAGGGCTATGTTTAAACTTGTTACACCCTGAACCGTCATCTTACTGTGTCTTTTTGATTGCGCATTGCATCATTATACAATCCGTGCTGATGCAGTACTTTTAATTCGCTCTTACTGAATTTCGCCATCTTAATCAACTCGGGTCGTCTCTGCAGTGTCCTTTTGACAGAGGCAAGAAAACGATAATTAGCTATTAATTCGTGGTTTCCCGAGAGCAGTTCCTCCGGCACCTCTGAACCATTAAAAACCCGCGGTCTCGTGTACTGAGGGTGTTTAAGCAGACTCCTGCTGAAGGTGTCTTTATCCGCAGAATCAGTACATCCAAGCACGCCGGGTAAAAGGCGGGTTACAGAATCAATAATAACCATTGCGGCAAGTTCACCACCGGTCAGGATAAAATCGCCGAGCGAAATCTCTTCGTCGACATACCCTCTCCGAAACCGTTCATCGACGCCCTCGTACCTCCCGCAAACAAGAATAAGGCGAGACTCCTGGGACAGCCTTCGGGCTACAGCCTGATCATATTTAACACCCTGCGGTGAAACCAGTATGACTCTTCCTGCAGGATCGTTTTTTTTTATCTTTTCAACAGCCAGGGCGAGCGGTTCAGGCTTCATCACCATCCCTTCACCACCGCCAAACGGCCGATCATCAGTCGTGTGGTGACGGTCAAAGGCAAAATCACGAATATCAGTCAAATTAACTGCAATCTGTCCTTTATCCCTCGCTCTTTTAAGGATACCTTCATCAAGGGGTGAGTCAAGCAGATCAGGAAAAATTGTCAGTATGTCAAATATCATCCGGGAATGTAATCGTCCCGCTCACAGTCACTGTCAGTGTACAATTCTAACAATCCCGGAGGTGGGTCTATGGTTAGTTTCTCCGCGCTCTCCCCGACTACAATAGCTTTTGATATCGGAACAAGAATTTCCTTACTTCCTGCTCTGATAACCATTATATCCTGCCTGCCATTGGAAAAGATTGACTCAATTTTTCCAATGTCGTGCTGGTTGATATCAGTTACTGTTTTACCCACATACTGGTGCCAGTAAAATTCGTCTTCACTCAGTTCCGGTAGAAACTTCCTGGCAATAAGTACTTTCAGCCCCTCAACACTCTCAGCTTCATCACGACTGGAGACTGAGTCGAGACGGGTAATCGCCATCTTTCCCTGAACTTTACAGCTCAAAACAGTGAGAGGACGTGATAGTGTTCCCCTGTCATTGACCAGAACCAGCTCTTTGTATGCTTTCATGTTTTCAGGCTGACCAGAGTAGGGAAAAATCTTTACTTCCCCTCGCATACCATGAGCCTTAGCAACTTTACCCAGAAGTAAAAAATCCCCGGTGGGAAAAGAATAGTTCTGCTCCATACTGACTATTGATTCTGTCTACTCAATGATTTCGAGTCTGGATCGTTTGTCAAACTTTGCCGCTGCAGCTGAAAGAAGGGAACGCATAGCACGGGCTGTTCGTCCCTGCTTTCCTATCACTTTCCCAAGATCTTCAGGTGCAACAGCCAGTTCAACTGTCACAGTATCGTCTTCTTCAGCAAGTGTGACTTTTACATCATCAGGTTGATCAACAAGCGATTTTGCAATACTGACTATAAGTTCTTGCATTTTCACTATTCAGCAACTGCAGCTTTTTTAATCAAGCTTTTCACTGTTGCCGTAGGGAGTGCACCCTTGCCCAACCAGTCCTGAAGTTTTAGGTTGTCAATATTTATTGCGGCGGGATCCATAAGTGGGTCGTAAGTGCCAACAATATCAAGGAATTTTCCATCACGTTTTGCTTCACTGTCAGCAACAATAATACGATAGAAAGGTTTCTTCTTTCTGCCAAATCGAGTTAATCGAATACGTACTGCCATTCCGGTTAGTCCTCTGTTTAATAAATGCAGGTTTTATACTCTGGTTATCTGGGCTATGTAAGTCCAGAGCCGTTTATTATCTTCTCTTCATGCCCTTTGGCAATTTTCTTCGTTTACGTCCTAAAATAGCCCCAGGTTTGCTGCGAATTTTTTTCATCATTTTCAGCATTTGGGAGTAGCTTTTCAGTACTTTATTGACGTCTGTCAATGTCGTGCCGGACCCTGCGGCGATACGGTTCCGCCTGCTGGTATTAATGATTTTGTGGTTCTTCCTTTCCTTGGCAGTCATAGAACGGATAATTGCTTCTGTTTTGACAAGTTCTTTTTGATCCGGTTTAGGGGCATCCTTGAGCTGCTTAAGCTTGTTGATACCAGGAACCATGTCAATGATCTGTTCTAGAGATCCCATTTTTTTTATCTGCTGGATCTGATCAAGGAAATCTTCAAGAGTGAATTGATTTTTTCTTAATTTTTGGGCGAGTTTGTCGGCTTCTTTCTTATCAACAACCGCTTCGGCTTTTTCAATGAGAGTAAGAACATCACCCATGCCAAGAATTCGAGAAGCAACTCTGTCCGGATGGAAAACCTCCAGGGCATCCAGCCCTTCACCGACACCAACGAACTTGATTGGTTTGCCAGTGATATGCTTGATCGAAAGAGCCGCTCCGCCCCGGGCATCTCCTTCGATTTTTGTCAGTACAACTCCTGAAATCTCGAGATCTTGATTGAATTTATCGGCAACTGTTACCGCATCCTGACCGGTCATCGCATCGGCCACGAAGAGGACTTCAGAGAGTGGCAGTGCGGACTGTATGTCCTTGAGTTCTCCCATCAGCTGTTCATCAACGTGGAGTCGGCCCGCAGTATCAATAATAAGGGTGTCGTATCCCTTGAGTGCCGCCTCATTTACTGCCTGCCTGCAGATATCAACCGGCTTTGTCTCTGGGGTTGATGGGTGTACCGGGACTTCAATCTGCCCTCCGAGTACCTGTAATTGTTCAATGGCCGCAGGGCGGTAAATATCTGCAGGTACCAGATACGGTTTTCTTCCCTTGCCTTTGAGCATTGCGGCAAGTTTCCCGGAAGTAGTCGTTTTACCGGAGCCTTGGAGGCCAGCCATCATGATGATGACGGGTTGACGGCCATCAAGCTGTATCTGTGCTGCAGAAGATCCAAGAAAGTTTACCAGTTCCTCATGGACAATTTTGATGATCTGCTGTCCAGGGGAAAGGCTTTTGGAGACTTCGCGTCCTATCGCTTTTTCTGTAACAATTGCAACAAAATCTTTGGCAACTTTGAAGTTTACATCGGCTTCAAGCAGAGCCACGCGAACTTCACGCATAGCATCCCGGATGTTATCCTCAGTGAGTTTTCCATGGCCACGGAGTTTTTTGAATACTCCATCCAGCCTGTCTGTTAAATTTTCAAACATAAAATTTTATTGCAAAGCAGTGTCAGTGAGAATTACAGGGGCTATACCCCTGGCAAGTTATTGCACAAAAAAACAGACTTTCTTTGCCGATGGCTGGCGAAGAAAGTCGGTGGCCATTCCAAATTCAAAAGAGAAGAAAAATACTTCGTATTGGTAAGTATGTCAAGCAGGGAACGAGGGACAGTTGAAAAAAATAAAATTAACTCTTCCCTGGCCCGGATTTCTCACCAGCAAAGATGATTACATATTCAAGAAGCACCCCAGTGAACTATAGTAGTCTATGTTTGCAGGGGTTGCGACGCGGAAGATGTGATCATATCTGCTGGCCTTTGGTGAACATTGTGTGGGATTTTTC
>CAXMTO010000493.1:0-6900 GCA_964196355.1 uncultured Myxococcota bacterium | reverse complement strand
GATTTTACAATGCATCGAGCTTATGGCTGAGCACATTAATGAATGCGAATGGAAGCGTGACGTTCGGGATTTTAAAGGAAAGTGGTTCGCCACGTCGAACTATTGGTTGACAAGCCTTCTCATGGAAGTGCATTGGTGATTACTTTAAGTTTCTAATTTCAAAGGACTCTTCAGATTTCTTGTTCTTTATGACTGGTTTTCAGGAGTAAGGCTCTAATGACACAGGTCAATCATTTAATCGAAATCAGCGATTTAAAAAAAACATATCAAAGTGGTGATACTGCGGTAGATGCCATCAAACAGATGGATTTTTTCATTGACGATGAAGAATTTGTCACAATTATGGGGCAGTCCGGTTCCGGTAAAAGTACGCTTCTGTCAATCATGGGGGCGCTCAATCACCCGACCCGGGGAAAGGTGCTTGTGGACTCCCTTGATCTTTATTCTTTAAGCACTGAACAGCGGGCTGATTTCAGGAGCGAATATATCGGGTTTATTTTTCAATCCTTTCAACTCATCCCCTACCTGACGGTTTTGGAAAATATCAAACTTCCCATGGCGGTTACCGGCCAGAAAAAAAAGATTAAAAACACAATGGCCCTGGAGGTGATTGAGCGGGTGGGACTTGGAGAAAAGGCACATCGGTTGCCTGATCAGTTGTCTGGTGGGGAACAGGAAAGGGTTGCTGTTGCGAGGGCAATTGTCAACAAACCGCCCATTATTCTGGCAGATGAACCTACGGGTAATCTGGATACAACAACTGCCAGCGAAATAATGGTATTGCTGCAATCTTTAAATAGCGAAGGCCACACCGTCATCGTTGTTACCCATAATTCGGACATGGGCGCCTATGCAACACGAAGTATCAGGGTCCGGGACGGGGAATGTTTTGGCTGAGGAGCAATCAGGCTGCATAACTTCACTCTAACACCCCACAAGGGGGTATAAGTACCTTGGCGATATATTTAACCACATAATTTTAAAATACATTCCTCAGTTTCTTGTTTTTTTCACCCCTCAAGGGGGTACTGAACTGAGTGACAGGATTTCAGGAGTAAGGTACTAAAAGAAATAAAAAAAGGTGCCGTTCAGTTAACTGAACGGCACCTTTTTTTTTTGCGTCCCTCTCAAATGGGACCGAAGAAAAACTGACTATTTTTTCTTCGGGTGACAAGCCTTACATTTATCGATTTTCCTTTCTTTAAGAGCAGGATCCTTCTTGGCCATCTCTTTATGGCATGCCAGACAATTTCCATGGCCCGCACCTTTTATCGTGTCGAGCTTCAGCTTGCCTTTTGTTTTACCAGCGAGAACGTCTTTATTGTGACACGACTCGCATTTTTCAATTTTTTGTCCTTCCTTGTATGCGACCTGCTTGCCATCTGCATTCGAATGGTGACACTCAGCACACTTCAGGGTTTCCTGGTGTTTCTTATGAGGGAAAACAGCCGGCTTGGGCTTTTTAGATGTTGAGGAAACAATTGTGATATCTGCCGGACCGGTATCTACTGCAGCACTGATGAAACTTGCTGCTCCATAGAAAACAAATAATGACGCTACACTGCAGGCTAAAACTTTCTTTAACATGGCCGTTACTCCTCACTTTTTGAATAAATTGATCTAATCTATTGAACTACACGGATAAGAGTTATTTATACAGTTTCAGTTCTAATTTGTCAAAAGATTAAATAGCTGAAATTACTTTACAAGTGCCACAAAGTGGCACGGTATTCTCTAGTTTGATCCGTAGCTGTGAAGGCCTGAGAGGATAAAATTGACTCCGTAATAGGTGAAAAGTACAGCAAGAAAGCCGAAAATGGCGAGGTATGCGATCCTCGTGCCGCTCCATCCCCTGGTGTATCGGGCATGCAGGGTAATCGCATAAATAAACCAGGTGATCAGTGACCAGGTCTCTTTAGGGTCCCAGCTCCAGTAGGTACCCCACGCCGAGTTGGCCCATACCGCTCCGGTAATGATTCCAGCAGTCAGCCAGATAAAACCGAAGACCATTGTTTTATGAATAATATCATCAATGGTTGTTAAGGGTGGCAGGGTACTAATCAGTCCGGCCGATTCCTGATCAACTTGTTGGGATCTATTTTTAATGAGATACATTATTCCAAGACCAGCTGCTACTGCAAAGGCCGCATAACCGATAAAACAGGTAACAACATGTGCTATCAGCCAATTTGACTGAAGGGCGGGAATAAGTGGACTGATCGTCCTGCTGATATCAGTGGAGAATGATGCATATGCCATAGCCAGAAAGGCAAAGGGAACGGCAAAAGGACCAATGATTTTTGTTTTAAATTTCCATTCAATTGCTAGGTACAGAATGATGATAGTCCATGAAAAAAACACCACAGACTCATACATGTTAGTCAGCGGGGCATGACCAAATCCCAGCTGGTATGATTCCAGCCAGCGCAGCCCAAGACCTGCCGTCTGGATGAGCCATGCAACGAGAGTAAATAGCGTAGCAGCAACGCCAAGGCGGGGTGCTTTGAAAACAAGAATTGCAACATAAAGAAGTGTCGAAAAAAGGTATGTAAATGTTGTTATCCCGAGAAGTTGCGAACTGTCCATGCGTTATACTCCGTATGATTTTCTGATCTGTTTCTCCAGTTCTGCAAACTGGTTGGAGAATTCAATTTTATTTTTGTTGGTTGATCCTGCGAGCACTACCGAAACATCATCACCATTCTTCTGCTGGTAGAGCCAAATCCGTTTATGAGACATGAAAAAAGCCACGTAGAGACCAAGGAGCATGAGGCCGCAACCGATATAAACAAACCAGACCCCCGGGTCTTTTGCAACTTGCAAGCCTGTCGCGTACATCTGCTTAGCAGCTACATTGTAACTTTTGTCACCGTTCTTAATGGTAATGTTTTTGTCATCGTCTACCCATTCAATGACTGCCGGTGAGTCCCCGGCTTTTGCCCAGAGTTTTGAACGTACAATTCTCTGGCCAATTGCTTCGGCGTTGACTACGCCAAAGCGGATATCTTTTTCTTCCCATGCCTGCTGTTTTTGAAATGGAACGGTGAATGCTTTTGTCTCTCCGCCGTCATTATCTCCGACTGTGACAATAAAGTCTTGATATCCTTCGTAGCTCGATTGATAAAAGGTGATTCCTTTATAGGTAAGCGGACTGTTTACTTCAATATATTTTTTAAGGACTTCTTTTCCATCCTCAAGTACGGTCAAGTGGCTTTTATATTCTTTGACCATTCCGTTGTCGTAATATTCAATAGCAAAAGAATCACATCGTACCTCGAAACCAAGCTCAATTGGAGTTGAGGTGCCGGAGGCATAAATCTTTGCACTGCTTCGTGTCTCGGGAATCATTACATTGCCTTTAAATCCCCAGAAATGTCCAAAAATCGCACCGATAAAGATAACCAGAATAGAGGTATGAACCATATATACGCCGGTTCTGCTCCATGCTCCCTTCTGACTGAAAAACAGTTCATCACTTTCGATTTTTCGTGACTCAGGTTTCCAACCCGCCTTCAGGAGAATATCACCAATATTCACTTTTCCTGCCGAGCCTCTATCAACTTTCCATGAACTGCTTTGACGCATCTTTTCAAGTTTTGAAAAAGAGGTGGAAAGATTGTCCGATTTAATAATCTTCAACACAGTGGGAAATCTGTCGAGACTGCAGATTATGAGATTTGCACTGAGTAACCCCAGAAATGCGGTAAACCACCAGGAATAATACATATCAGGAATATCAAGGACCTGAAAAAACTGAGCCATTTGAGGTCCATATTTTTGCACATAGAAAGAAGGGGCTTCTCCCTGGGGGATCACTGTGCCGATAATAGATGACAATGCAATAAAACTCAGGGTGAAGATGGCAAGTTTTACTGAGGAAAAAAAGTTCCAGATAAAATTGAGTTGTTTCATATATTATAGAGTAAGTTAAGAATTATTCTTGATACGGGAAGATATGGCTACCATATGTAGGATGTGATTGCAACGAAATTGAACGCCTGCGGATGAAATGTCAGTAACGGAGAACTCGGAGTAGAACTGCTGATCGGCTCAGGTGGGCTTTAACTATCTCTTTGTGAAAACCTTAAATAACTTATGAATTTTGTCCAAATAAGCAATATAAATAATTTCTTTTCTGCCTCTTGAGTAGGAGACTGTCCGAGAATGCCATTTTGTCTAAACTCTGCGTTATTTCCAAAAAATAATGCTCCGGTAAGCGAGGCACGAGACTCCGAGATATTAACCATATGACTGTGCGTATTTTTTGAAAATGCCTTGATTTTAAACAAAAGGCTTATTCTCGGACAACCTCCTAGTGTTATAAAATCGCTTGCTATCGTGTTGCATAATGGGTATATTGCCAGATTCTGAAATGATTTTCTGCTAATACAATTCAATCGTCTGCCATGTGAGAACAAACACCGTGGGGATGCATGCAATATGAGGAGAGTTTAAAATGGCAAAGGTATGTGAAATTTGCGGCAAGGGCCCGTTGACAGGAAATAATGTTTCCCATGCGCATAACAAGACGAGGAGGAGATGGCTCCCCAACCTCAAAAGGGTGCGTATGGTAACCGCCAGTGGGAGCACCAAGCGAAGCAGAGTTTGTACTCGTTGTATCCGGTCTGGTGCTGTCGTAAAATCAGCGTAAAAAAACATTTATGGAGTTGTAAAGGCGAGAGGAATTTATTCCTGCTCGCCTTTTTTTTGTGGAGACGAAAATGAGTGAAGAAAAGGTGAACTTTCTCAGTTTGGAAGAAGCGGCTCAGCTTGTTGGTGCTATCCAGGAAGAAGAGGACATTGAACAGAAAGACCGAAGGATTCTTACTGTATACAACCGCGATAACAGGGAGCTATGCTGGTTCGATTACAATGAGGTTATGTCGGCTGTTGAAGGCGTGAACAAATCAGATAAACCGGAAGCAGTTCAAAACTACGTTCTGACACATATTCCCAATTGGGCACTTGAATTGTAGACCGCAGTTAAGACTCCTCCATCCATTCCTTAAGGGGAGTAGGGCGGAGGGTGCACTGCGACAGATGACTATCGCTGTCGCCATTTTGAATCTCTTTTCCCCGTTGAAAAATAGAGACAGGTCTGTCGGATGAGACCACAATTACTATAGTCTCAGGATATCGAGCAGTAAACCTGAGGGCGGAGTTGTACCTTGCCCCCCGCGCCCTGTCTTCTTTTTTTATTTTAAGTCCGTCCAGAAGGCATGCAAATGAATGCAGCTGGAGATCTGCCCTGATATGTAAAGCTCCATCTACCTTGGCCAATGCGCCGGCAAGCTGGAGTTTTTTAGGGTCGCGCAGGTCCAGGGGCGGGGTGAGGCTCTGCCCGGCGATATCGGCCGGAGTGTCTGCCAGATCAAGGACGAAGGTGCAGCCGAATGTTTTATCCTCCGCATTATGGACCAGAGTCATAGCCATCCTGAAAAGATCATTTCGTGAAGAAGCTTCCATGCTGGAATCAAGAAGAGCTTCTTCAACTTCGTAAAGTTTTGCCCTGTGCGTATCTGAACTGAAACCGCCGTCCTGAAAACTGCAGATCACCTCGTCCTCGGCACAGAGAAAACCGAGCTTGCCCTGAAAATCCACAGTAATATGGAATTGAGGAATCTTGCTGCTGCCGATTCCCAGGATGGCAGTTCCGTCCGAGACAAGAGTATGTTCCGAATATTCAACAGCCTGTAAAAGTTTCCGTACATGCTTGAAATTGTAAAGAGGCGGTCGTTCGTCACTTACAAATCGGGCGAGAAAATTCACATTATCCAGAAAACGTGTTTCGATAAAGGTCAGTTTACCGTAGGGTCGGGCACCTTCTTCATTAGTTTTGGAAATCCCCAGGATTGCATCGAGGACAGGGTAAATCCTGATATGGTAGTCAAGACCGAGTCGTTGATTTGCTTTGTCAACTGTGTAATCACGAACTGCATGGGTTGAATACTCGCGAAGAAAAGAACCTGAGATTCCGGTATAGAGGCTACTCTCGTTAGCTATGTCGTGTGAAAACCTGAGCACGGCATGCTCAAGCCAGCATCCCGTCGGGCCGATAGAACAGAGATTTGGGTGATGTTCTGTAAACCACATCTGATAGTAGACAGGGAATGAACTGCCACCACAGGATATAAGCCCGTCAAGCTGGAGGCTGGGCTGTGGTTCTATGTAGTTATAGGAAGTAAAACCGGATTTACCCCCATACGTTTTGACCCAGGTGTTATTGCCGAAATATATGTCTTTAAGTTTCGGTTCGTGCCCTCGTAAAAGGTTCTGGGGATCATATATAAAGAGGTCACCATCTTCGGCCAGTGCAAAAATCACCGCAACTCTGCTCGGGCCTGAAAAAAGGGATAACCCGTCTCTCAGGCCACTGGTGGTCTCATATATACACCTGTTTACAAAAGAAGTGTCAGCCAACGTATACACTCCGAGAGGTTGTCTCTTGCCAGAAGAGGTTTAATTTATTCTATCATATATCCCTACACTTATACTATAGCTCGTCATACTTACATTAAATTTTATGTAAATAGTCGGCCAGGGGAAACTGAGAAATGTGGGCTAAGGGTGGTCATCCTTGTACTGTAGGCGGAAAGCTCTTCTGAAGGGTTTGCTGTTATAAGAGGGGGAGGATCGTTTGATCCGAGTGAACATGTGATCTGCGGGCATTAATTTCAGGAGCGCTGATCAATTGAGAGAAGAGTCGTCAAGGTGATATATCTGATTCAACAAAGTCGCCACTGACAGGGTCTCTGTAGCGGACAACTGCCCTTACTTTTCCCTTAAGGGAGGATTGCAACTGAATGGAAATGGAGATTGTACCGTTTACGGTGTTTCTGAATAGCCATTTTATTTGTCCAGCAGGCCCTTTTTTGGCTTTTGGTGAGGTGCTGACAATAG
>CAXMTO010000492.1:0-14346 GCA_964196355.1 uncultured Myxococcota bacterium | reverse complement strand
CTTATGTTTCTGGTCTCAGCTCTCTGCGGCAGAAAAACCCTCCTCAACTGCTATGAAGAGGCAATCAGAGAGGATTATCATTTTTTCTCTTATGGCGACGCAATGGCTGTTATCACAGACTAACCTGTATTTCTCAGGAGCTGAAACAATTGCACATGCAAAAAGCGCAACCACGCGCGCTCGAGATTCCCGCCTATGCGACAATGGCGGGAAAATTGTCAGACACAATTTTGACGATAGGGAGTTCTCTGAAACGACAATCAGCTCGCTGCAGCTGCGGGGCAGCTGGAGCAACCGCTTCCGGTCTGACACGCGGGTGCTGCGGGAACAGCTGGGGATGCAGGCTCGCTGGGCTTACTGTCTCCACCCTTTGAAACACTTGCGTAGCCATCGGAATACCAACCGCCGCCTTTTAACTGGAAAGAGCTCATTGACATCAGTTTTTTAACCGGTGCGCTGCATTCCGGACAATTCGAAAGCGGAGCATCAGCCATCCGCTGTTGTACTTCAAGCACCTTTTCGCATTCTTTACATTCATACTCGTAAACTGGCATTTCTCTTCCACCTATCACACAGCTGATGAGCTATCAGCATAAATAATAACAAAATCACGGCTCAATCTCTCATTTTTTGATCAAACCGTTCTCCAAACTGGAAGCTAACTTAATTCTCCTTCATCTTTCTGTCAACATCCTATAAAAAACGTTCGAAAAAAAATGCGTCTCACAAATTTGGGTGCAATACGTCGCAGCTTGTTGTTCATATCTTTTTCTGGTATACATGCCACTTGAACTATCGACCCCTTTTCTAATCAATTTCCTCCAGTATTCTTATCTGTTATGATCGGTATTTTTGACTCAACCATCGGCGGGTTAGCCATCGCAAAAGCATTTGAACAACTCCTGCCAAGACACTCTCTTTTGTATCTCGGCGATATCGCACGGGCTCCATACTATCGTAAAACCGCTGCAGATATAGTGCAATACTCGATTGAAAACACACAATTCCTCATTGAAAGAGGGGCTGAAATCGTTGTAATTGGGTGTAACTCTGCCGCAAGCGTCGCAACTGAGATTATACAACAGACTTTTGACATCCCTGTTTTTGATATTATAACCCCCGCGGTTCAAGAAGCAGTCAGGCTCAGTGAACGACAGAGAATTGGTATTATCGGAACCCGTGCCACCATCAACCGCAACCTCTACTCCGATGCTGTCACAGGCTCCCAACCGGAATGCAGAGTTTTTCCGAAAGCCTGCCCTCTTCTTGTTCCCCTGGTAGAAGAGGGATGGGTTAGAAAAAAAGAGACAAAGATGATACTGAAAAAATATCTCTACAGCCTCAAAAATCAACAACTCGACGCCCTGATCCTTAGCTGTACCCACTACTCTTTGTTAAAAGAGTTGGTACAGTTTCGAATCGGCAGGAAAGTGACTCTTATCGACCCTTCTGTCGAAGTGGCAGTACATGTTAAACGATACCTTGATGGGATGCCGGATCTGCTTAAATCTGAAAATATTTCTCAGGTTAAACGACATTATCTCGTGACCGGCCTTACCGAAACTACAGAAAACGTTGCCTCACAAATTTTAAAGCGACCGACACAACTTCAACTTACCTGAAATTTACAATGCTTAAATTATCGCTGCTATTCTTTGCCTTCCTCTCTTCGCTGATTCTTTTTTCTCTGTATGCATCTGCTGAAGTCAACTCAAGTGAATCTCCAGAAGACACAGCAGCAAGAGTGCAACTTCGAATCGATAAAATGCACAGCCTCTCCTTTAACTTTCACCAGCAGACCAAAGGAGAAATGACCGGGCGCCCCCGAAAAGGGTCCGGTAAAGCAGTTTTTTTCAAAAATGACACCAGCAGCCGCATGCGATGGGATTACACCAGCCCGGACAAGCAGATACTCGTCAGCGATGGCGTCGTTTTCTCAATGTACTTTGATAACCTGAAACAGATGATCGTAACCCCGGCTGAAAATCTTGACAAGGACCTCACGTATTCCTTTTTTACAGGAAGGGGAAATCTGAAAAACGATTTCCATATTCTTCCTCCTGACGAAGAAACCGGAAGTAATACAGAAGAATTTCAAATAATCAAACTCATCCCCAAACAACCTCACTCTCAAGTCCAGGATGTACACGTCTGGATCACAGAATCTTCTCTTATTCGCAGAATGAATATCCGTGATCTTTTCGGCACCATAACAGTACTCAACTTCAGTGATATAGAAGTTGATAAACTCATTGGAACTGATGAAAAAACCCTTCAGTCCCTTTTCTCCTTTATCCCTCCCGAAGACACTGAGATAATTGAGCAATAAGATGACTCCAAACTTTTCTTCTCCTTTCAAATTAGCACTGATATCGATGCCATGGTCCATTTTTAACCGACCTTCGATCCAGCTTGGCACCCTCAAGGCTTTTACAGAAAAAGAGATGGCATGCAAGGCAGACTGCTTCCACCCGTATCTCAATATAGCCCGAGCTATCGGTATTGAAAATTATCAGAGAATAAGCCTTAACAGCTGGGCCGGAGAAGCGCTATTTGCCTCTCTCCTCTTCTACGAGCAAAAAGACAAGGCCAGGGATCTTTTTTCCTCAACATTGTTTCAGAAGGGGCAGCAGGTTCCGGATTTTGATGATCTTGTGAATACCATTGAACAGTCATGTTCAGACTGGATCGAAAGCATTGAATTTGATCAGTACGACCTTGTCGGTTTTTCGGTTTGCTTCAACCAGTTATTGCCATCTCTTTATGTGGCAAGCCGGTTAAAAAAGACTATGGACAAGGTACCCGTCGTCTTCGGAGGGTCTTCGTGCACTGGCCAGATAGGGCAGTCTCTTCTTCACCATTTCCCTGAGATTGACTATGTAATTGACGGTGAGGGAGAGAAATCCCTTGTCTCTTTATGCAGGTCTCTGCTCAAGGATGGCTCGCCTCACCCTCCTGAAAGATATGGCTTACTATCGCCTGTTGGACCGATCAGAAAGACTGAAGAAATTGCAGATATCAATGAACTCCCTTATCCTGATTACAAGCCGTACTTTGAGGAGGTGGCTCAAGTTTTCTCAAGAGACCCCTTTATTCCCATTCTACCACTGGAGTTTTCAAGAGGATGCTGGTGGGACAAATGTTCATTTTGCAACCTCAATCTCCAGTGGAAAAAATATCGGGTGAAACATGCGGACAGGATGGTAAGGGAAACGATCCATTTTGTTCAACAGTTCAAATCTCTTAACTTCACCTTTACTGATAACACACTGCCCTTGAAACAGGCAGATGACTATTTCAGTACTCTCGCCCTGAAGGAAATTGATCTCACTATTTTCGCAGAAATCCGCGCTATTCATAAGCCGGAGCGGCTCAAACTGTATAGACAGGGTGGGCTTACCACTGTCCAGGTGGGTATTGAATCACTGTCCAATTCCCTGCTTCAAAAAATGGTGAAAGGTACAACAGTCATCGATAATCTGGCAGTAATGAAGTTATGCAGCGAAAATGGAATAATGGTTGAAGGAAACCTGATCACCGAGTTTCCGACAACAACAGAGGCGGAGATACAGGAGACACTTGCTAACCTCGAATTTGTCTTACCGTATCACCCGCTCACTCCAGCCGCATTTTTCCTTGGCCACGGCTCGCCAATCCACAGAAATCGCAGCGCCTTTGGGATCAGTGCCCTGCTACCGCACCACAAAATAAAGAAACTCTTTCCCCCACATTACCACAACTCTCTTGACCAGTTGATAAAAGGCTACAGAGGCGATCGTACGCTCCAGCATCAACTCTGGAAACCGGTATATCTGAAGATGGAACAGTGGCAGAGATTTCATAATCTGAGAACAGATAAAAAATCAGTACCGTTGCAGTACCGCGATGGAGGAACTTTTCTTATCATCCGTCAGGAACTACCTTTGGAGAAACCATTGCAGCACAGGCTGAAAGGCCTTTCGAGAAAATTGTACCTTTTCTGTCATACTCCTCAATCAATCGATGATATTCTTGGATATTTCAAAAACATCAAAGAAGAACCTCTCCTGAGCTTTATATCTGAACTCTGTGAGAAGCGAATTATGTTCAGGGAGGGTGATAGAGTTTTATCTCTGGCTGTTCGCAGGACGTAATAGAAATAGAGACAAAAGAGTAAAACCCACAAGAATAGTTGCAAGGTGGAACAGCTGTGATATAGTCTGCTACGGCAAGACCAAAGGGAAGGTCCGAGAACCGATACACATCGAAACACACAGGATGAAAATCATGGAAGTCAATAATGAAAGTTTTGAAGAATTGTTTAAGGTCGAAAACACCAAAAAACTGCGCCGCATCGAACCAGGCCAGAAAATCACAGCGACTATAGTTGGCATTGGTGAAGAAACGACTTTTCTGGATGTTGGTGGTAAGAGTGAAGGCGTACTCAATAGCTCAGAACTCATCGATAAAGACGGAGAACTCACAAAACAGATCGGTGACGGTATCGATGTCTACTATCTCCAGACCAAAGGCGCTGAGCAGCTCTTCACGACCACCATTGGATCCGGTTCAAGCAACGCACACCTTGAGGAGGCCTTTCGCAGTCAAATTCCTGTAGAAGGCTTTGTAAAAGCTGAAATTAAAGGTGGATTTGAGATTACTCTGGGCGGTAATATCCGGAGTTTCTGCCCCTATTCTCAAATGGGCCTGAGACGGGTAGAGGATGCGGCTAAAGAATACCTCGAAACCCATATGAAATTCCTGATCACCCGTTTTGAAGAAGGTGGCCGCAACCTTGTTCTCTCGGCCAGAGCTATCCTCGAAGCGGAACGTGCAGAACTGAGAGAGAAATTACAAGAGGTTCTGCAGGAAGGGCAGACTATTGAAGGGGTAATCAGTTCCATAAGGGATTTTGGAGCCTTTGTTGATCTTGGTGGAGTTGACGGTCTTATTCCTATCTCTGAGATCGGCTGGAGCCGTGTGGAAAAAGTAGAAGAATATTTCAGTGTCGATCAAAAAGTGAAAGTGGTTGTAAAAAGCATCGACTGGGAAAAGGACAGAATATCTCTCAGTTACAAGGAAACTCTGGCCAACCCCTGGGATTCATCTATCGAAAAGTTTCCCGAAGGTTCTACACATCTGGGCAAGGTAGCCCGCTTAGCACAATTCGGTGCATTTGTAACCCTGGTGCCAGGTGTTGACGGCCTCATTCATATTTCAAAACTTGGTGGAGGTCGCAAGATTCACCATCCTCGGGAACTGATGGAAGAGGGTCAGAATATTGAAGTAAAAATTGAAAGCATCGACCTGGATGAAAGGCGCATAAGTCTGATACCAGCCGACTATGTTTCACCCGAAAACAAAGATATGGAAGAACAGGCCGAATATAAATCCTATGTTTCCGGAGGCAAGAAGAAAAACACCGGAAACGAAATCGGTGGGCTTGGCGAACTGCTGAAGGCAAGGCTGGCTGAAAAGAAAAACAGCTAAGTTTCATACGTAATTATAAAAAAGAAAGAAACCGATCAATTGATATATAAAACCATCAGAATACGGAAGAATATGCCCAGAAAAGGTAAAAAGTCTAGAAAAATCGTTCTTGCAGAAAAAAGTGAAAGAGCAATGATCGAGGGTATACTCGAAGGAAGCCCGGATGGAATAGGCGTTGTGGTCATACGGCTGGAGTGCGGCTGCCGAAAGATGGCGGCCGTTTCA
Organism: uncultured Myxococcota bacterium; assembly: GCA_964196355.1. Taxonomy (GTDB): domain Bacteria; phylum Desulfobacterota; class Desulfobulbia; order Desulfobulbales; family Desulfocapsaceae; genus Desulfomarina. The sequence goes on along the minus strand of CAXMTO010000492.1, from coordinate 8,652 downwards.
AAAAGCGGGGATCCAGCGTCCAAGGTGATTATTTATCGAGATAACGCCGAGAGTGTCTGTGATAAATGTAAAGAGGACAATGGTGATTTCATGCGAGTAAGCGAATCTTTCATTCACTGGGTCAAACCAGCTCCAAGTGAAGAGAAGCAGAAGGAAATAAACATCAAGGTTCTCGGTTCCCAGAGTGTAAATTAGCAGAAAATCTTTGTTCCTGCTTTTTACCTCTCATCCTGAAACCCGGCATCTGCGAATAAACCCCTCAGCCCATTCTCCGGTCCCATCTGCATGTACATGGGTATAAAGTGCAAACACATTTTTTTTAGTCAGACCATCACGCCCATTAAAAAAACCTTTGCCCCGTTTCATCTTCAATGCCAGCTGTTCATCACTCCCCTTCCAATCCAAAACAGTTGAGTAGCGAAATTCATGACCTTTTACCTCCAGGCCGGCAGGATAAAAAGGGTTTTCTTTTTCAACCGTGAAAATTGAATACCCATGGGCCTGGGGCTTTGTAGACATACCGAAACGAACCGGAAATACGTCTGTCAGGGGATATTCCTCATCTCCTATTACAATTGACCGGCCCAGATAGATCAGTCCCCCGCACTCAGCATAGATGGGCAGCCCGGCTTCTGCAGCATTTTTCACAGCAGTTCTAAAGCTGCCATTGGCAGCCAGGTCTCTTGCACTGGTTTCAGGAAAGCCACCACCGATGTAAAGCCCGTCAAGTTCCGGCAGCTCGCTATCTGTCAGCGCGTTAATATAGACAAGGTCTGCACCGGATCTTTCAAGAGCTTCAAGATTTTCAGAATAGTAAAACTGAAAAGCCGCATCCTGCAGAACACCGATTCGTACCTTCTCTTCTGTACTTGAGGCCATGGCAAATGCTGTTGGCGGCCTGCGATCCACGACAGGTGCCATTATTTCCTCCACCCTCTCCAGATCAACATTCTCTTCAACCAGCTCCGCTAAAAACTCAAGGGCCTGATCGCTGCCGACATATTCCTGGTGGGGGATCATTCCCAGATGGCGCATGGGAAAGATATCTCTTTTCAGGCGGGGAATTGCACCGAGTACAGGGAGATCTGTATAATGTTCAACAGATTCCAAGACCAGCCGTCTCTGACGTTCAGTTCCGATCTGATTGAGGATGACCCCTCGTATATTGACCCGTTTATCAAACTGCTCACATCCCAGGACCATTGCCGCAACGGTCCGTGTAGTTTTGGTGCAGTTGACCACCAATAAAACCGGAAGATCGAGCATTACCGCCAGATCGGCGGTAGAATATCCACCTTCAACATTGACACCGTCAAAAAGCCCACGATTTCCTTCTACAATTACTCTCTCCGCGGCTTGACAACGATGGTAAAACGAAGAAGTAATGGCTTTGGGTGACATAAGATAGGGGTCGAGATTATAACATTTGTTCCCAGCTGCAAGCTGCAGCCACCCGGCATCTATATAGTCAGGTCCCTTTTTGAAGGGTACCACATTGTCCCCACGTCTGGTGAGTGCAACAGTCAAGCCGACAGATACTACGCTTTTTCCGGAGCCGCCGGCAAGACCGGCAACTACAAGTCCTTTTTTTACCATCTTATCTTTCGACTACTCTCTCATATGCGTTTTAATGTTGATGAACTCGTAAAAAAAATCGAAGCCTGAGATAGATCCAAACATGGTATCATCCTATTTCGATTTCTAAAAGACGAATCTTTTTTATGCGATCACGCAACTCTGCTGCCTTTTCAAAGGCAAGCTCTTTTGCCGCCTGATGCATTTGTTTCTCGAGGGCACCAATTTCCTTTTCCAGCTCTTTTATACTGGTATATCCAGGCAGCTCTTCGGCAACCTGTAAAAGCGTGTCCTGGTAGTCATCAGCAACGTACCCGGAATCATACAGATGCTGCTGCATCGTATCTTTAACCTTCGAAATGATGGTCCGAGGCGTGATGTTGTTTTTTCGATTATACTCCTGCTGAATCTTCCGTCTCCTCTCGGTCTCATCAATTGTGTACTGCATCGAGCCGGTAATCACATCACCATACATAATAACCAGTCCGTCCACATTACGTGCAGCCCGGCCACAGGTCTGGATCAGGGATCTCTCGGAACGCAGAAAACCTTCCTTGTCGGCATCAAGAATCGCAACCAGTGAAACCTCCGGTATATCCAGTCCCTCGCGCAGAAGATTTATGCCAATCAATACGTTAAAGTCACCTTTTCTCAGGTCCCGAATCAGTTCTACACGGGCCAGTGTTTTGATATCAGAATGCAGATAACGGACTCGAATATCAAGTTTTTCATAGTAATCGGTCAAATCCTCTGCCATACGTTTTGTCAGGGTTGTAACCAGAACCGCTTCACCCCGTTCGGAACGCTGACGTATCTCTTCGAGCAAATCATCCACTTGGCTGGAGGCGGGCCTCACCTCAATCCTTGGATCAAGAAGCCCGGTAGGACGAATAACCTGTTCGACAACCCGGTCATCAACCTGCTCAAGTTCGTACGGTCCCGGAGTTGCTGAAACATACACTACCTGATTTATCCGTTTCTGAAACTCATCAAAACGAAGAGGCCGGTTATCCAGCGCCGACGGCAGGCGAAAACCAAAGTTAACTAATGTAGTCTTTCGAGACCGGTCTCCGTTATACATCCCATTGAGTTGTCCTATGCCTATATGACTCTCATCAATAAACAGGAGATAATCTTCAGGAAAGTAGTCAAGCAGGTTGGGAGGAGGAACCCCCGGTTCTTTACCGGTCAGATGCCGACTATAATTTTCGATCCCTGTGCAGTACCCCAGTTCCTGTATCATTTCAAGATCGAACATAGTTCGCTGATCCAGACGCTGTTCTTCGACAAGCCTGTTCGTATCCTGAAAATACTGAAGCCGATCCTGCAGTTCTTCCTTGATCGTTCTTATGGCAATCTGCAGCCTGTCTTTTGACGTAACAAAATGACTCCCGGGGAAAACAGTATATTCATCGAGCCTCTCGATGACGACACCTCGTAGAGGATCTACAACAGTAATAGATTCAAGAGTATCTCCAAAAAATTCCAGCCTTACAGCTCTTTCTTCCTCATGGACCGGAAAAATGTCAATCACATCTCCCCGCACCCGAAAGGTCCCCCTGTGAAACGAAACATCATTTCTCTCATATTGCATAAAGACGAGTCTTCTCTGGACATCCTCCATCGGGTATTCTTCCTCTACCCTGAGAAACAGATGCATGTTCTTATATTCATCGGGAGAACCAAGACCATATATGCATGATACTGAGGCAACAATGAGGACATCTCTTCGTGTCAGCAGAGAACGGGTAGCGGAATGACGCATCTTATCAATTGCATCATTTATTGAAGAATCCTTCTCTATATAACTGTCGGATTGAGGGATATATGCTTCCGGCTGGTAATAATCATAGTAGGAGACAAAATACTCAACGCAATTATTTGGGAAAAGTTCTTTAAATTCACTAAAAAGCTGGGCTGCCAGTGTTTTATTAGGTGCAATCACCAGGGTCGGACGCTGCACCTGCTGGACTACATTTGCAATTGTAAACGTTTTGCCAGAACCAGTTACACCAAGCAGGACCTGACTCTTAGCTCCGTCTTCAACGTTTCTCACCAGTTTTTTAATCGCCTCAGGCTGATCCCCTGAAGGTGCGAAAGGTGAAACGAGCTGGAAGGGTATATTCATCTTAACTTTACCCTTCACTTTCTTCCCAGACAATGCAATCCTCAGGACAGTTTTTAATCGCCTCTTCTACATCTTCCAGAGGGTATCTTTCAAGCTCTAAAACCTCCACATAACCAAGCGACGGATTATACTTAAAGACAGTTGGCGCCATTTCGATGCAGCCCATACATTTGTTACATTTTCCTAAATCAATCGATGGATATTGTTTCATTTTTTCGTTATGATCAGGGGATTTTACAGCTTAAAAAAGTATTTGTTACCCGTCTTCTTTTTTATAGGAAACCACATAGGTAAGAATAATTATTATTACAAACGTAAAGATACTGTTTCTTGTAAGAGAATTCTTCCTAAATGGCTATCCTTTTATTGTAATACACAGTCCGGTCAATTATTATGTAAGCCTTGAATCTTGCTTTTGCAAAGTTTTCCCCCTCAATTGGGCTCTGAACGGAGTCACAAACTTTTCCGGTTTATCGGGGTCAGGGAAAAAAATGCATAGACAACAACCTTAACGCACAATGGAGCCTCAATGAATACTACAGAACTTGCTAAAGGAATATACTCAGTTGGAGCAATAGACTGGGATGTCCGAGACTTTCACGGTTACTCAACGTATAAGGGAACCACATACAACGCCTTCCTTATTGTTGATAAAAAAGTAACCCTGCTTGATACTGTTAAACGATCCCATACAGAAGAACTCCTTCGTAACATTCGTGCGATTATTGATCCAGAAAAAATCGATTATATCATAGTCAACCATGTTGAACTTGACCATTCAGGCTCTCTCCCGGAAATGATTGAGTTAATAAAACCGGAAAAACTCTTCTGTTCACCAATGGGGAAAAAGACGATTATTGAGCATTTCCACTGTGACGACTGGCCATTTGAGGTTGTCAAGTCGGGAGATGAAATCAGTCTTGGCAAACGAACGGTACAATTTATTGAAACAAGAATGCTGCACTGGCCGGACTCTATGTTCTCTTATGTTAAAGAGGATGGTATTCTTTTCTCCAGTGACGCCTTTGGCCAGCACTATGCAACAACTGAGCGGTTTGATGATGAAGTACCTCTCTCTGACGTAATGAAGGAAAGCGCTAAATATTATGCCAATATCCTCTATCTGTTCGCACCACTGATTCGAAAACTCCTCAAAAATGTGAGTGAAATGGGTCTTGATATAAAAATGATAGCACCTGATCATGGTGTAATCTGGCGTACACATATGGATAAAATCCTTGAGGCTTATGATAACTGGTCTCAAAATAAATCTGGTAACAAAGCCCTGATTATTTATGACTCCATGTGGCACTCGACTGAAAAAATGGCCCATGCCGTTGCGGCCGGACTCAATGAAACAGGACTCAGCGCAAAATTAATCAATCTTAAGGTCCATCACAGAAGTGATGTGATGACAGATGTACTGGACGCCAACACGGTAATACTAGGCTGTTCCACCTTAAATAATGGATTGCTTCCCCGTATGGCAGGCTTTCTTATGTATATGCGTGGATTAAAACCAACAAACAAATTTGGCGCATCCTTTGGTTCTTATGGCTGGAGCGGTGAGGCTGTTAATCTTATGAATGCTGCTCTCAAGGACATGAAAATTGATGTTATCGAAGAGGGCCTTAGATTAAAATATGTTCCTGACTCCACACATCTTGAAGAATGCGTAGAAATGGGCCGGAGAATTGGTAAGCATGTCCTCGAGAGTGTTGAAAGCAAATAAGATAATTTAGGAAAGAAATATCAGATTATATTTTTGTTTTAACCCCACCAAGGAGACCACATGAGTATTTTTAAATACCCGGCCAAAGATCTCTATTCCTGGCTGACCACCAAACAGAATTTTCTTTTACTCGACGTCAGAAATTCAATAGATTTCAGCAGGTTTCAAATAGAATCGCCCTTTCCATTTGAAATGCTGAATGTTTCCTATTTTGATTTCATGGAAATAGAAGATGAGTCCGTGGCAAAAATCCCGAGGGAAAAACCGATTCGAATTGTCTGTGCCAAAGAAGGATCAGCCAAATATGTCGCTGAAATTCTAGAGAAACATGGCTTCGAAGACATAGGGTACCTGGAGAATGGAATCAAATCATGGGGCAATCTTCTTGTTCCTGTGCTGATCAATCCGGAAGAAAATTTTGAACTTTATCAATTCATCCGTCCAGGCAAAGCATCCTGCAGCTATGGCCTGAAATTTAAAGAAGAGTTGATGGTGTTTGACCCATCCAGAAATAGCACCTTTTATCTTGATTTTGCAAAAGGAAATGGCTGCAAACTGATCAAAACTTTTGAAACACATCTCCAGGCTGATTATATTTCAGGCAGCAGACTCCTCTCCGAAACTGCAGAGGTAGAATTCCTGGCTAATGAAAATGATTTTGGTTCATCGAAAATCGCCTATACCACTCTGCAGGATGGGGAAAAACACTCTTTTTCAGGGAACGGTCCTGAAGTCGATGTTTTCTTCACCCCTGGTCACACTCCAGGAAGCACATCTTTTATCATCGATGGGAAATATATGATTTCAGGTGACTCTATTTTCATTCAGTCCGTTGGTCGCCCCGATCTGGGGGGGCAGGTGGATGCATGGTCCGATATTCTCTTTGATACTCTGCAGAAAATCAAAGAAATCGATGGCAACATGATAGTTCTTCCAGGCCACTACATTGCATGGGAAGAAGCTAACAGCGATCTTGTTTTTGCAGCTACCCTGGCACAAGTGAATGAGTTCAACAAAGACATTTTCGATCTTGATAACAAGTCGGATTTTCTCACCTTTATCAAAAGCAACATGCGGGAACAACCGCCGGAATATGCCACAATTCGCCTTATAAACGCCAACCTGGAGCAGGTTATCGATGACAAGGCGGAAGAACTTGACCTGGGTAAAAATGAATGTGCTGCATCTGCCTACGCGGCCCAGCAAGCTTCCTGATAAAACGACAACAGGGGCGAGATGTATAGAGCATCCGCCCCTTCTCAACTTTCTGATAGTTGATCTCTTCGTACCCCCCCTAAGAGCTTTTTCCGCATTGACTGTGCGCTCTTCTGTTGAAGTTCCTTCTCTGTAAATCAGCAAGCATCAGGCGTAATTGATGGAAATATATGCGAGTTATGACGACGAACCGGAGACCATCTTCTGCCCACTGACAGAACAACTTTACTCTGAGCTCTATGACATCGAAATGGATGCATTCAGGGACGATACTCTCTTCTATGACAGGCATATTCCCAAGCAATGTTCCGTTCTTGAATTAGGATGCGGAACAGGGCGGCTGGCACGAATACTGGCCGGAAGAAACCGAACAGTTACCGGCGTCGACATATCTCTTCATATGCTGAAAAAAGCGTCTGCAAAGAAAAACGATCATTGCAGATATGTCTGCATGGATATGCGACGACTGGCACTTACACAATTTTTCGATGCAATCATTATCCCATACAACACACTTAACCTCCTGCCAGAAAAAACGGATATCATCTCCTGTCTGAAAGAGTGCAGATCACATTTGGCAGAGAACGGCAGACTCTATCTGCAGATTTTTATACCCGACCAAAAGCTCATATCACATAGAGGGAAGATATTCCAGTTTCAGGTGTTCAACAGACCGGGGGGAGGGAAAATCATCAAGGAGATATTGAGAAGTTACTCGGCCATAACAAAAACCATCTCCATCGAAGAAAGATATCGCATTCGCCCAATGCAGGCAGGAGTTGACAGCCAGAACTGGAACCACTTTTTCTCAATTACCGCTCTTTTATATGATGAGTGGGTTTCTCTTTTTAACCAGGCCGGTTTTCGTGTTGCCAGAGCCTGCGGAGATTATGAGCTGAATCCTTTCCAGAAAGGCAGTTCCTCCTGTCTGCTTGTCATCCTTGCTCCATGAAGCGTATCAAGGCTATGGTTGTGTCAGGTAAAAATGGCGTTTGGCTAACCGTCATTACAGGGTTGATATGATACTACTTTGAGAAGAAAAGGCCAAAATAATATATATCTTGACCTAGGTCAAAGATAAGTAGATATCAGTACTGTACATTTTCCACATAGCTTGCAGAAAAGCACTGTCTTTTTTTGCCAGGCTGACAATTCATGTATAAAGTAATCGAAGTATTCATCATAAAACCAGATTAACTTCTCTCAAGGAGGACACTATGTTTTGTAACCAGTGCGAACAGACTGCGAAAGGAATTGCCTGCACTACGATCGGCGTCTGTGGAAAAACCGAAGATGTTGCTGCTTTGCAGGATCTTCTTACCTACGCTGTCCAGGGATTATCCGTTGTTGCTGTTGAAGCCCGAAAAAATGGTATAGTCGACAACGCTATTGACCGTTTTGCTGCAGAGGCTATTTTCGCCTGTCTCACCAATGTTGATTTTGATTCCGCTCGCTTTCAAACCTGGATAAATAAAACAGTAATGTTGCGCGATGAATTAAAAGAAAGAGTAAAAGCAGGAGGCGGTAATGTTGATTTTGACGCCGCTGCTGTCAGTTTCACCCCGGGAAATTCTGTTGATGCTCTGGTGGCTCAAGGCCAGGAACTGGACTTCATGAACAGCCTGGACGAAAATGAAGATCTCCGCTCACTCAAGCAGATCACTGTTTACGGTATCCGCGGTCTGGCAGCATATTCTGACCATGCGGCAATTCTTGGCAAGGAAGATGATTCCATTTATACATACATCTACGAAACCCTCGCAGAATTCACAAAAAGTGGCCAAAGTCTTGAGCAGCTGGTTGGCATCACACTCAAATGCGGTGAAATCAACCTGAAGGCAATGGAACTGCTTGATGCCGGTAATACCGAGACCTACGGCCATCCTGTGCCCACTGAGGTTCCATTGGGAGCAAAGGCAGGAAAAGCTATCGCTGTAACCGGCCATGATCTGAAAGATCTTGAACTTTTGCTGAAACAGACCGAAGGGAAAGGAATCAATAT
>CAXMTO010000491.1:0-16523 GCA_964196355.1 uncultured Myxococcota bacterium | reverse complement strand
GGAACAGCTTCAGCCAATCGTGGATATCGCAATGGTGGATGTGCTCAGTACGGCCAGGGGCAGGGCGGAATGATGTTCCAGGAATTAGATCAGGAAACTCAGGATAAGATCACTCAGTTCAGGGATGACACCCAAGTCTTACGAAAAGAGATAGTAATGAAGCGTGCCGAAAAGAGAGCATTATTCAGCAGTACCAACCCTGAGCCAGCGGCTGCCGCCAAAATTGCCGGGGAACTTTTTGATCTTCGTGCTGCGATGAGACTGAAGGCTCAAACTGCCGGTGTCGATCAATATATCGGATTTGGTGGAATGAGGCCGGGTGCTGATTGCAAAAAAGGACGCCGGGGACATGGGGCCGGTTCTAGGGGAATGGGATATGGCGGTTGCCAGGGAGGTAACCGTTTCTAGGTTTGGTTCCTGATTCGTTTTCATTTATTTCACTGCCCCAATGTATCTTATACTGTCTGAGGACACAGACTGCATAGGTTACATTGGGGCTTTTTATTTTGAAGGCAGTCGATCTGTTATTGTGTATTATCTGTAGAGATCTATAGTCATGGATCGGTTTGTGCCTGTTATGAAAGCCGGGTTGGTTAGCCTTGCAGCCTATCGACCTGAAGAGTTTCTTCTTTTTAACACTGTTCAGCTTTTTTCCTGCTGAGAAGGAGGAGTATGAAAGTTATCGTTATCCCGCATTCGTTTGACAACTATGCTTATCTCATTATCTGTGAAAAAAGTGGAGAAGCAGCTGTTGTAGACCCGGGAGAGTTTTATCCCGTCAATAGCGAACTGAAAAAACATGAGATTCGGCTAGGAGCTGTTTACTGTACCCATCATCATGGGGACCATATCGGCGGCCTGGCAGAATTGCGTAAGGAATACGATGGGATTAGGGTCTATGGATCTGCAGAAGATGTTGGAAGAATTCCAGGTATGAACTGTCTGCTTACAGAAGAGAGTGAGATCTGCATAGGAGAAACTGCAGGCCGGGTTATCACCACGCCGGGGCATACAAGGGGGAGTATCTGCTACTCCTTCAATGAACATCTTTTTACAGGTGATACCCTGTTTGGTGGTGGCTGCGGGCGGCTGTTTGAAGGATCGCCTAAGGAAATGTACGAATCTCTTAATGTAAAACTGAAAGAATTTGGGATGGATACAAAGATCTGGTTTGGTCATGAGTATACCACTCAAAACCTAAAATTTGCCAAGTTTGTTGAACCGGATAATTCAGCGGTGGACAAGAGATTGGCTGAGATCGAGAAAATACAGAGAGGGCCTCTGATTACCACGCCTAGCAGTATGCAGCTTGAGTGTGAAACAAATCCTTTTCTCCGATGTGGAGAGGAGGGAGTGGTAAAAACGGTCGCGGAGAGAACTAATATTGACTCGCTTGATCCTCTTGTTGTCTTTACTGCAGTGCGAAAAATGAAGGACAATTTCTGAGACAGGCAAAGATACCAAACATTCTTCCAGGTTGAAAAAAATGAAGTACAGGGAGGGTAACCGATACCACGATTTTCAAAAGCATCATTGACCTGCCCTGGATAATAGGATAGATGTCACGGCAACAGTTACATTTTCCAGTATTGATAACGTGTACCTAAATTTTGGGAGGATTTTTAAAATGAAAAAGCTACTCTTGTTGGCGGCTGTCCTGATGAGTCTGCAGAGTTTTACCGCGGGGGCGGCTACTATTTCTGTGAACCAGTTCGTAGAACATCCTGCTCTGGATGCAATTCTGAAAGGTTTTCAGGATTACCTGAAGGAGAAGGGTGTTGAGGTTCAATATAATATACATAATGCCCAGGCAAATATGGGGACCGCCACACAGATAGGTCAGCAGATGATCGGAGAAAAAGCCGATCTGCTTGTTGCTATTGCAACACCATCGGCACAGGCTACTGCCATGGCTGTCAGCAAGGCGCCTGAAGACCTGAAGCGCCCTTTTCTTTTTACAGCTGTTACTGATCCTGTTGCGGCAGGGCTTGTGAAGGATCTTCTACACCCGCCAGAGGGCATAACCGGTGTTTCGGATCTTTTACCGATCGAGCAGCATCTCGAGATGGTTCTCTCATATGTCGGGAATATCAAAAGGTTGGGATTGCTTTACAATGCTGGTGAGGCCAACTCTAAATCGACTATTGCCGGGGTAAAAGCACTGAGTGAAAAGCTGGGTTTTAAAACCGTGGAGGCAACTGCGTCTAAAACTGCTGATGTATACCAGGCGGCAAAGAGTCTGGTCGGTCGCGTTGATGCTGTCTTTATTCCTACAGATAACACCATTATCTCGGCCCTTGAATCAGTTATCAAAGTAGGGGTGCAGAATAAATTACCCATCTTTGCAGCAGATGTGGACTCTGTAAAAAGAGGTGCCGTTGCTGCCATGGGGTTTGACTATTATAAACACGGATATCAGACAGGAGCCGTTGCTGAGCGTATATTAAATGGTGAAAAACCTGAAAATATCCCTGTCGCGTTTCAAAAAGATCTTCAACTTCATATCAATGCTGTATTTTCTGAAAAAATGGGTTTGACGCCTCCGGAAGAACTCTTAAAAAAAGCTACCAAAGTTTATAAATAGGGAACGACTATATTTATGACTTGGTATGCGGCACTCGGTGCTATAGAACAGGGGCTTGTTTATGGCATAATGGTGATCGGGGTGTATCTTACCTTTCGGATTCTCGATTTTCCCGATCTCACAGTCGATGGAAGTCTTCCATTAGGGGCTGCCATCTCTGCTGTTGCAATCACCAATGGTGTCAATCCTTACCTTTCTCTGATTTTTGCTCTTGCCGGTGGATTCCTGGCCGGTGTGGTGACTGCAACTCTGAACACCAAATTCAAGATTTTGCACCTTCTTGCCTCCATACTGACCATGATTGCTCTGTACTCGATAAATATCCGTATTATGTCCGGGCCTAATGTTGCTCTTCTGGGCGAAGATACGGTTTTTGATGCAGTTACAGGTTTTGGCATTCCGTCACATCTGGCCGGGTTGGTAATTTTTGGACTTTTTGCTGTTATTGTCCTCTGCTTTATCGTCTGGTTTCTGGGATCTGAAATTGGTCAGGCTATTTTAGCGGTGGGTGATAACCCGCAGATGATACGGAGTCTCGGGGTAAACACTCACACCATTGTCATTCTCGGTGTAGGTCTGTCCAATGGGTTGGTTGCTCTGAGTGGCGCACTGGTGGCGCAAAATCAGGGGGCTGCTGATGTTGGTATGGGAATTGGAACCATTGTGGCAGGCTTGGCCTCGGTCATTATAGGAGAGACTCTTTTTGGCTGTACAACCATTGCCAGAGCATTCATTGCTGCTCTGCTGGGGTCTGTGGTGTATCGATTGGCAATCTCCCTGGCTTTGGGGCTTGAATTTGGAGAATTCAGGTTTAATCCAAGTGACCTTAACCTGATAACCGCAGTTTTGGTGATCGGTGCCCTGATTGCGCCGAATTTGAAGAAGAGACTAACCCGGATTTCTCACCAGCAAAGATGATTACATATTCAAGAAGCACCCCAGTGAACTATAGTAGTCTATGTTTTCTGGGGTAGCGACGCGGAAGATGTGATCATATCTGCTGGCCTTTGGTGAACATTGTGTAAAATTTCTCGTCAAATCGAAGGGGTGGCAAGCTGTTACAATGAAAACAGTTTCAGAAAATTGAAACAATGTTCATGAGAAATGCGAGCTAATTGCCCGGTGACGGTACCCTGCAAATTCGATCAATTTTGTAAAAGGTTCTTGAGAGTTTATATACTGTGATCAGTTTAAACGGCATAGTTAAATACTTCCACAAAGGGAGTGTGAATGAGGTTTTCGCCCTGAATGATGTCAACCTTCAGATTGAAGAGGGCGACTTTGTTACGGTTATTGGTTCTAATGGGGCCGGAAAATCGACCCTGCTTAACTGTATTGCCGGAGGATTTTTCCCGGATTCCGGTAAAATTATAATTAGTAATGAGAATGTTACCGACTGGCCTGAACATAAGAGGGCTAAATTTATTGCACGAGTTTTTCAGGATCCGCTCCTTGGCACATGTCCTTCGGCAACGATAGAACAGAATATGGCGCTGGCTTCACTGCGCGGGAAAAAACGGGGGCTTGGCAGAGGCGTAAAGAGCCGTGATAGAGAACGGTTTCGAGAGGATTTGAAACAGCTCGGGCTTGGGCTTGACGAGAGGCTTCTAGACAAGGTTGGTCTGCTGTCTGGAGGACAGCGACAGGCCTTGACGATGTTTATGGCCACCATGCTCAGACCGGATGTGCTCCTCCTCGATGAACATGTTGCTGCCCTTGACCCGAAAACAGCCAACCAGATTCTGATGCTGACACAGGAAATCGTCAAACAGGGGAAACTTACTACTCTGATGATTACCCACAATATGAAACATGCCATCAGCTTTGGAAACAGACTGATAATGCTTCATCAAGGTGGAATTCTGCTTGATTTAAAGGGGCGGGAGAAGGAGAATCTTACCGTCAAAGATCTTCTTGCACAGTTTTACAAAACCCAGGGTGAGGAGTTGGCCCTTGACTCCCTGCTGCTGGCTTGAACCTTTTTTACTTTAGTGCCTTACTCCTGAATTTTTTGTTTTTTGCTCTCCTCAAGGGGGTATTGAACAGAATGGCAGGAGATAAATATTCTTTTTTGAAATCATAGTATTAGAAACACCTTCAAGGTACTTATACCCTTTTGTGGGGTGTCAGACACCCTTAACCGAGCCATCTGCTGTCACCTGGTTTTCTCCGATGAGCCCTTTCCAGTCCAGTTGTTTAAAGCTGTTATGCAGCATGTGGTCATCATCTTCAATACGAATATCAAGGTTTGAAAAGGTTTTTTCCGCAAGGGGGATAACCAGCTCCGCAGGGGTTACAGTGTCGTGTTGTCCTATGATAAGAATGGTCGGTATGGTCAGCATTATCTCAGGGGCATGGTAGTCTTCGTAATTGAGGGCAGGAGCCAGGAGTATGAGGTTGGCGACTCTCTTGGGATGCTTGAGGGCAAAAAAGGCGGCCATCAGTCCACCAAAGCTTGTACCTATAAAAGTCAGGTTGTTTTTTTCTGCACATATTTTTTCCAGGTGCTGTAACCGTTCTTCAAGATCTCCGGTAAAATCGGGTCTGATTACGTGGGGAAAATGGGTTTTGAAAAAACATCCTTTTGTCCCCTGACTCGAAGAATCGAGGCCATGGAGGAATAGTGTTGAAGTTGTCCGCATATGACCTGTGATGCCTCCGCAAAGTTGTTAAATATCGAATGATGAAACGGAGACATCTTACTTGAAAACCCGTCTTTTTGTCAAAAATATCAGCCTGTGTTGGTAATGAGAAAGGCAAAAAAAAATGGGTGGCAACACAATGTTGCCACCCATGACTTTGAGGAGTCATTTTTTCCCGTCCGAACCCAAATTTTATTGGATCGTAACTTTACTGGTTGTTTCCTCTTCCGGTTTTGGAATCTCGAGCTTAAGGATTCCGTTATTAAACGTTGCTGTTACCTTTTCTGTGTTGATTTCAAAGGGTAGGTTGAAGCTGCGCTCGAACTTACCGTAATTTCGCTCCCTTCTGTAGCTGTTTACATCTGTAATCTTCTCGTCACTCTTCCGTTCACCACCAAGGGTTACAAGCTTTCCTTTGGTATCAACAAAGAGATCTTCCTTTTCAACGCCCGGGAGCTCTGCCTCTATGATCACCGTATCATCCTTTTCATAGATATCGACTTTCAGGTTGAGATTTTCGTTGAAGATTCTCGGCGAAACCGTGTTTGTGAACGGTGTGAAAAAATCATCCAGAAAAGTATCGAATAGTCTTGGCGTGTTGTCAGCTACTCTAGTCATGTTGTGTTGTGGTCGGCACTGTACAAGTTGCATGGTATCTCCTTTAAATTTGTGAAACTGGTTTTTCCCGTTTATCGGGGTTTTTGGTTGATTGCATTTATTTTTTCCGTGTATCTCTTTACTCAAGATGGTAATAATTAATAAAGTGATGTCAATAATAAAAAATTACTAAAAACACAAAACATAAAAAGTAATGTCAAGGTAGTTACAAAGAGGTCATGCTATGAAAAAAGGGAATACAATGATCCATCTGGAATATCTGCAGAAATCTACTGCAACGCTGAGAGGGCGGCAGTCGGTGAGGGCTACTTTTAAGCTCAGCGAGAGGTCAATTGATGCCCTGTCTATTCTTGCCTGTCAATTGGGAATTAAACAGAAGACGTTATTTGATCAGGTGGTTGATGACAGTGAATCGCTGAGGCTTATTGCGCAGGAATTCGAAGATTTCAAAAGGGCCCGGAACCGGGTCGCAAAGACGTATGTTATCTCCAGAAAGACGCTTGAAATTCTTGATCAGGTAGCAAACAGGTACAATACACCAAGAGATGCTCTGGTGGAATTCTCCATTGAGAGAATCATACCGCTCATACAGCAGGAAAAGGAAAAACATCAAAAGAGAAAGGTTTTGCTAAAAGAACTGCAAACATTTTCCCGGGAAGGGGTCAAGATGCTGACCAAGTCTGAGGCTGCTTTGGGAGCCGATGATCCCGTTGTAATTGAGATGTTGAAAACAATGCAGCATCTCATGTGTTGCCGCGAGACTGTCGAGGACTTTGTCGAAAAAGGGAACAGGATGGATGATTTTTGAATGGTTGACGCATGTCTCCTGGATTCCCGTCTGCACGGGAATGACACGAGTGCGAAATGTCAGGGTCGGCACGACACTGGTATAATAGTTTATCCGGATCAGGGATTGGAGGTAAGCGTCACCAGTCCCTGGATGCGATCAAGTTCAGCAAGAGTCTGTGCATAGGTTATATTCGTTAGATTTTCCTGGCTGAGGGCTTGAGAATAGGCATCCTGAGCTATAAGAACGTCGAGAGTTGTTGATCTGCCGGATTGAAATTTTGCCTGTTCCGCTTCGAGGCGTTTGAGGGTTGCCAGGGAGGTTTTCTGTGTTGCCTCTATAGCCTTGATGGCCAACTCGACATCACGGATCGTTGTCCTGACAGTCTTCTTTATCTGTTGACGCAAAAGTCGGGCGTTTGTCTTCGCCTTACTGTACTGAGCGCTGGCTTTCTGCATATTGCCCTTTGCCGAGGAGTTTTCAAGAGGCATGGAAAAGGTGAGCCCAATCTGCCAGAGGTTATCTGCGTTACTCAAACTATTGTTTACTGAACCACCGTATCTTTCATCGGCGCCTGCCAGTCCCACTCCACCGACGACTGCAACGTTTGGCAGAAGTTTATTATTTGCACTCTCTTCCTGAATCCTCGCAGCTTCAGTGTTGAGGTCGGCAGCCTTTATATCCGGTCTGTTTTGAAGAGCATTTTCTAAAATTGCAGGGAGATTGAGCTCAATGGGGTCGGTTGGAGGCAGATCTACCGGAACAAAAACACCTAACCAGTTGTCGCTGTTGAGCAGGAGTTTCAGCTCATCCTCTGCCGCACCAATAGCCCTTTCTGCAAAAATAAGACTTTCCTCCCGCTTGGCGACTTCTGACTGAGGCTGGTAAATATCAACATTTGCCAGCTTACCGGCCTTAATTTTTTCCTCAGTTTCGACAAGGAGTTTTTCGGCGAGAGTCAGAGAAAGTTTTTGCACCTCGATATCCTGCCAGGCGTAGACCAGGTTCCAGTACGCCTGCTTTACCAAAGCTGCAAGATTGGCCGCCTGGCTGTCAACCTGGTGCGTAGCGGCCTCCAGTTGTTTTTCCGCCGTTCGCAGAGTCGCGGTTTGCGCAGCCTTACCAAAACCCTGGAGCAGGGGCTGGCTGAGACCTAAAACCAGGCCCGAGTTGTATGAAGGGTTTAAAAGCAAGCCCTGTGCATCACTGTCGTAGCTATTGTTGTCCCAGCCGAGACTGACTGCTGTTCCAGTTGTGAAAAGCTTCTCTGTTTTTATATTCCAGTAAGTACTGCTCACCTCCTCGGCACCGCCAGGTACCAGAGGCGTCAGTTCCTCCTCCTGCCCACCGGCTTTTGCGGAAAGCTGTACATCAAACTGGCCCTGCGCCGCAATTGTTTCCCCCTCTGCGATCAGCACGTCCTCCTGCTGCAGTTTCAGATTTAAATTGTTGGCAAGAGCCTGTTCGACTGCACTTTTAATTGTAATGTTCTCAGTTTTTTCTTCTGCAAGGGCGAAGTCTGGAAGAATACAGATAAGTGTAATGGTGGCAAGAATGTGTAGACTATAGTGCATCAGCTTTCCTCTGGTGGTTGCTCTCCTGCCAGAAACGGATAAGGTTTCCAGTAGATATTTTTAACTGTTTGAAACGCATTCTTTCGTATTATTGTGAACCTTTCCAGGAGATAATAGAGTGTCGGAACAACTATCAGGGTCAAAAAAGTTGCTACGATAAGACCGAAAACAACCACTACCGCCATAGACTGCCACCATTGACTCGATTCACTCATCCAGGAGATTGCCCCTTTGTGAAAATCAAAAGAGACACCTGTTATCATAGGGACAAGGCCCAAAATGGTGGTTATCGCAGTCAGTAGTACCGGTCGCAGCCTGGTTGCACCAGCAGATATTACCGCTTCTTTTAATTCGTATCCTCTTGTTCTTAAACGATTTGTGTAATCTATCAGAACGATGGCGTTATTCACAACTACCCCGGCCAGTGAGATGACGCCAACACCGGTCATAATGATCCCGAATGGAGATGTGAAGATCGTCAAGCCCAGAAATGCACCTCCCAACGAAAGAACAACAGAGGTCATAATGATAAAGGGCTGGCTGATGGAATTGAACATCGATACGAGGATAAGAAATATCAGCAGCAGGGCGATCAAAAAGGCCTTGGTGAGGAAATCCTCTGATTCCTTCTGGAATTCGAATTCACCGGTGAAGGTGAGCTTATACCCGGAAGGGAGTGGCAGATCCTTTAATATTTCTGCCGCCTGAGCTCGTGCTACCGGGCCCGGTATCTTGGTTTCGTCAACATTTGCCTTTACCGTCACGACTCGCTCATAATTGATGCGGTTAATATCACCTATTGAACCTGCAAATGTTACCTGAGCCACTGTCGACAGGGGAACCATTTGCCCTGAGGGCGTTGGCAGCATCAGTTCATGCAGGATATCAACGACCTTTCTGTCAGATTCTGCCAGTTGAACTGTAATATCGTAGTCTTCGTCTCCCTCTCTAAAAGAAGAAACTTCCAGCCCGTTGTAGGCACTTTTGAGTGCAAAGCCAATCATTTCTGTTGTCAGTTCAAACAGGGCCGCCTTCTGACGATCCACTATTACCTGCACCGATGGAATACCTTCGACATAATCGTCACGTACGTCTTTTACCTGGGGGATTTTTATGAGTATGTCTTTGATCTGTTTGGCTATATTGCCGAGGATAGTGAAGTTGTCTCCGGCTATTTCGATATTAATAGGTGCCCCGGTTGGCGGCCCCTCTTCTTCCATGGCGATGGTTATCTTACCGCCAGGGATATTCTCAACACGTTTTCGAATATCCGCCACAGTGTCATGGGAGGATCGCCATCGTTCCTCGAGGTCAAGTAATCGAACGCCGACATGGTTAGGGGTGTTTGCAGAAAAAGCTGAACCGCCGCCAGAGGAAAGCACACCTTTGGTGTATATATTTTTAATGTTTTTTAGATCACTGGGACCATAATATGTTTCCCCGTTAGGTTTTTTATATTCCTTTGGAGACAAAGCGTTAAGGGAGGTCCCGGCAGTGCTGCCTGCCAGAGCAATCTCAACTCGATGTATGATTTGGTCAATATAGTCAAGGCCTGCTCCTTCTGGTACATCCACATTGACATATAAACCTTTTGGCTCAATCTCCGGGAAAAATTCAACTGGTTTCTCAAGCCCTACAACTAGAAGCCAGCCCTGAAACATCAGAACCAGGGTGCAAAACCCGATGCAAATAACAGTGAGGGGTTTACCAAGGGCAGTTTCAAGAACTTTACTGTAGTTCGTCAGGAGAACCCCTCTAATCTCCGCGGGTTTTTGAATACCATTCGCACTTTCTCTTGTGTATTTCTGTTTATCGAGGTCTCTGGACTTGACCTTCATAAACAGTGAAGCCATTGCCGGATTTATAACGAGAGCGACGAAGAGGCTTGAGGAGAGGGTTATGATAAGAGTCAGCGGCAGATAACTCATGAATTCGCCCATAATCCCCGGCCAGAACAGCATGGGGGAAAATGCTGCGAGGGTGGTTACGGTGGAGCCAATAACCGGATATGCCACCTCAGAGGTTGCCATCATAGCAGCTTCAACACGGTTGGCCCCCTGTTCCATAAACCGGTAACAATTCTCAATAATAACGATAGCGTTGTCGACCAGCATGCCAAGGGCCAGGGTCAGGCTGAAAAGAACAACCATATTAAGAGTGATGCCCAGGAGATAGAGTATTGTAAAGGAAAGCAGCATGGAAAAAGGAATTGCCATACTGACAAGTATTGCATTTCGGATCCCCATGGCAAAAAAGATAACGACAAGGACAAGTGCCAGGCCGGTAAGAATGTTGTTCTCAAGATCAGCGACCATCATGTCAATGTCTTTTGCCTTGTCCAGCACTTTTGTGATTTCAGTGCCGCCGGGCCATGTCAGCTGATCTGCCGCAATAATAGTATCAATAGCCTTACTGATAGAGATGATATTTTCCCCTGACCGTTTTTTTACGGCTATATTGACTGCTTCACGCCCATCCAGTCTGGATCTACTCGCTTCTTCCTTGAAACCATCAACCACTCTGGCCACATCTTTGAGATAGACTGGCTCTCCATCATAGGTTGTGAGCACCAGCCCGTATATCTCCTCGGGAGTCTTAAATTCCCCGGGAACCCGCAATTGAAATCGGCCATTACCGAGTTGAATGTTGCCTCCGGACGTATTCGAGTTTTCGCTTCTCACCTTGCTCTGAAAACTGTTAATTGTGAGGCCGTAATACGCGAGCTTTTCGGGAAAAACTTCAATCCGTATTTCTCTTTCCAGGCCTCCTGTGACCTCCACTTCCAGCACTCCGCCAACACCTTCAATTTCATCTTTGAGGTCATCAGCTATATCTTTTAAACACGGTAACCCACAAGTTCCGGAAAGAGAGAAGACGACGATGGGCATTTCGGAAAAATTAACTTCAAATACGGTAGGATCTTCTTCAAGATCTCCCGGCAACTCCCCCAGTGCCTCATCTACCTTATCTTTTACATCCTGTAGAGCCTGATCAATGTCGGTGCCGGTGACAAATTCTATGTTAATAGATGAAAGACCCTCTGAACTTACCGATTTGATTGTCTTTAACCCGTCGAGACCTTTAAGCTTTTTTTCTATCTCAATCGTTATCGTTGTTTCTATATCGGTTGGAGAGACTCCCCGGTAACTTGTCGAAACAAATACGTTTGGGATGGTTATATCCGGATCACTTTCCCTCGGCAGCACCTTGTAGCAATAGACGCCGACTACGATAAGCAGAACTGCCAGAACACTGACCGTAGTACTCTTCTTGACAGAGGTATCTGAAATTATCATAATCTCATTTCCTCTGGATTGGTGATGGTTTGAACGACTTTCACCGGCTGATTATTTTCTACATCCCGGTGACCTTCGACCAGTAGTTTGTCACCAGCGTGCAGGCCGTCTGTTATTTGAACCATCCATTTTTCCATGATACCCAACCGTACATGTCTTTTCTTGGCAATACCGTTTTCTTCAACGTAAACAAATTGTTCGTCGTTGCGGGAGATGACACTGTAGAACGGAACCGCAATACTGTTGTGAAATGTTTCTTTTACAATATCTGCCCTGATAAACATGCCGCTGAAAATGTCAGCTTCCTTGTTGTCAATTTCAAGTTCAAGATTGTAAATTCGCGCTATTGTCTCGGGAGAGGGTGAGAGAAAATGGACTTTTGCAGAGATTTTTTTGTTGTTTAAAGCCTGTATACTAATTTCTACCTCATCCAGTTTTCTTACTGCGAGGACATCCGATTCTGGAATACCAATCACGCCTTTTAATCTGTCGATTTCAAGAATCTCAGCAATAGGGTCACCAACCGAGAGCTGCAGGCCGATTTTAGCGTCCATACGTCGGATAATTCCATCCATGGGAGAAGTTACCGTGGTCCGGGAGTAAAGAAGTTTTGCATTTTCATAATCGGCCCTCGCTGTCTGCATGCTGGTTTTGTTGGCATCCAGGGTAGAGGCGGGGATAACACCTTTATCATAAATTGACTTGTCACGGTCATATTCAGATTTTGCAAGTTTATAGGCAGCTTCTGCTCTGGTGAGTGCGATTTCATAATCTTTTGACTCAATATGGGCAAGAACATCTCCTTTTTGCACCCTGTCTCCTTCTTGCACCAGCACATCTGTGATAGTCCCGCCCAGCTTCGACATGAGTTGCAGACGCGTCCAGGGTTTTATCGAACCAGGCAGGTTGATGCGATCCTTTATGGTTGTCGGAGACAAGGTTAGTGTAACCGCGTTAATCGGAGGTTTCTCCTGCTGCACCGCAGCGGCCTTGTTAGCCGCGATGAGGGCGCTTTCTTTTTTAATTGCCCCGACAAGAACAACGATAAGAGCTATCATCGCCAGGAGAATAAACCTCGGGAAATTGTTCCAGAGAAAATAGACAATTCTGGCTCGCACTGTTTTGGGATGGTGAGATTGTTTATCCATTGTCTTGGTCTCTCGTTAGGTATTTTTCAGGGGCAGGCTGCAGCCCTTCGAGTGTCTGTCTGAAAAGAAGTTTCATGGCGGCCCCTACCTCACCGGTTGGAATTCTTCCAGTGTACCAGGCTGACATTATAAGTATGTAAAGGGAGTAGAAATGTGCTGTGATATGAAGGAGTTCAATATTTTCCCGGAGCTCCCCTCTTGCCTTTGCCTTCTCCAGGATAGGGAAAAGCAGCTGGAAATATTTGTCATCTATTTCCGTGTGATCTTGGAGGTCGTTTTCGTCTGGGAAAACGGTTTGTCGCATAAAGATCCGGCCGAACTCTTTGTTTTTGGTGACATGTTTGAATTCAGTCATGTAAATTGTCAGCATTTGCTCAAGAACCGGGGCATCCGGATTTGCCTGCCTTACCAATTCTTTGTGTATTTGGTCAAGTTCGTACTCGCAAAAAGCATGAAGAATCTCTTTTTTTGTCTGAAAATACCCATACACTGTGCCTTTTCCGACACCCGCCACTTTGGCAAGTTCTTCAATGGAGGTGTTTTCAAAACCATTGGTGCTAAAGAGTGCAACGGCTGAATCCAAAATGGCCTGTTTCGTTTTTTGTTTTTTTTGTTCCCTGACGGACATAGATTTCTCCTTAAATTTCGACTGCAGTCGAGATTTAAGGTATTTTGGGGCGTAGGTCAAGAAAAAAATGACTGCGGTCGGAAAAAAGCAGAGTGCTGCACCTTGTAAGAGTGACCACCTTTATCCGTTAATCTCTTTATAATCCTTCTGGCAGTGGCATAAATGGATTATGAACTTATTGTTAGAACCGTTGAATTTTTAACACCCCACAAGGGGGTGTAAGTCCCATGGTGATATCTTTAACAACCTAATTTCAAAAGACATTCCTCGGTTTCTTGTTTTTTCTTACAGAAGTTCAGGCGTAAGGTACTAATAAAAGGAGAACATATGGACGCTCAAGTTGGAGCAACTGAATTTCTGAGTCAGTTGGCTGTATTGTTACCCGTTGGGTATGCCTTTGGCGCAGGTATGGTGTCTGCTGTGAATCCATGCGGTTTCGCCATGTTACCAGTATACCTTACACTGTATCTGGGTGCAGAAGACAGTAAGTTCAGCGAAAAGCCACCGCTTTTGAGAATGTTGAAAGCGAGCTGGATCACTCTAGTGGTAACCGCAGGTTTTGGTCTGCTCTTTGGTCTTGTTGGGGCGGTAGTCTCGGCTGGAGGCTCCTTTATTATGGGGTTCATGCCGTGGCTCGCTATTGTTGTGGGCTGTGCGCTTACACTTCTTGGTGGTTGGATGCTTTTAGGCCGCACAGTTTCTTTCCCTTTCATGCTCAAGCTTGCTGACAAGATTGGCGACCCAAGAGAAATGAGCATTTCAGGATTTTTTCTCTTTGGTGTTGCATTTGGCGCAACTTCTCTTAGCTGCACCCTGCCGATTTTTCTTATGGTGGTAGGCAGTTCCATGGCGGCAGGAGATTTTCTGGCTGGAATATATCAGTTTTTTAGCTATATTCTCGGGATGGGCAGCGTGTTGTTTATCCTGACTCTTGGAATCGCCCTCGTCAAAGAAGGTCTCGTTGTTACTACGATGCGGAAAATTCTTCCTTATGTACAGAAAATATCTGCTGTATTTCTCATTATTGCAGGTGTTTATATTATGTATTACTGGTTTTCCAGCGGCCTCCTTTTCAGCTGATGTGCAAGACTGACCATCTCCATCATGAATCAAAAGAGGAAAGGTACAGTGGCATTGTGGCGGCTACGATTGCGTTTATTTTCTGGGGATTTATTCCGATCTACTGGAAGCAGCTCCAGGGAATTCCTGCCTACGAAATTCTCTGCCATCGCATGGCGTGGTCTGTTTTTGTTACTCTGGGGTTGATTGTTTTTTTCGGCAGGCAACGTTCGTTATGGAGAGCTGTAAAGAATCTGGAAACGGTTATTACTTTCACTTTGGTCGCCCTGCTTCTTGCTGGCAACTGGTTGCTTTATATATGGGCGATAAATGCCGACACAATCTAGTTAAACTAAGAATGTCATTTATTTTAGTAGGTAGTCTACCTCCTGAAACCTTTAGAAAGCCCTTCTCGCAAGGGTTAAAACAATACTCAAATCAGTTATTTTGTCTATTTAACGTTGACCGAGGCAAAACTTCAAAAGCTACCAGTTTTGTCCGCTTAAACAATCACACTAACACGTCATTGCCCGCCCTGAGAAATGATGATGATTTCTCTCTGTTAATTACTGCTTGTAGCCTGCACACATCTGCTAGGACACATGACGATATAACAGTACAGGCATGTTTTGACAGCGATAGGCTTGATCTGGGGAGAGTGGCCATTATGCCGGATGCTGAGTATTTATGTACTCCTATGGCTAAAATGCCGGATACTATTAAATGGGGGTATAACAGGAGTCTGATACACGAGCTACCGAATCAGCCCTTTGGATTACCAGAGTACAATGACAGTATGATTATGGGTGGGAGTATCTAACCGGAGCACAATTCACCGGATAATCGCAAAATTTGCGTATTGGAAATACGATGCGCATTTGCCCTTTCAGTATACCTGGCGGTGGTACTGCGGTAATGAGTCATAAGCAGTGGTTGTGTTCAGGGTTATTTCCTGGATGTGCCCCGCCAAGGAGAAAACAGTGAATTTGTTGTCTGCCAACATTCTGGTAGCATGACTATCAAAGTATAGCCATTACAGGTAAAAAGCAGCATCGCTTAATCTCCGCTGTTCTCCATACTAATCTCAACATCATCAATGCTATCATTAACGGTAAAATGAAAAATCCAGACAAAAAAACAGTACAAAGACTTGAGGAATTACCGAATATAGGAAAAGCTGCTGCAGTCGACCTTCGATTGATCGGTATTCTGCAGCCACAAGATTTGATAGGTAGAAATCCATACGATCTATTCGATGAACTTCGCAGGGTGACCGGTGAAAAGCATGACCCCTGTGTATTAGATGTATTCATATCAGTTGTAGAGTTTATGGAAGGTGGTGATGCTAAACCTTGGTGGGAGTTTACTGCTGAACGGAAAAAATATATGGCTAATGTCTGGGAGGAATAATAGAAATGTTAGAATTGATTGATATCGGGGTTGAAAATGCAGTTGCTTATCGTTTTGGAGGAAAGATAACTGAAGAAGAGATGACTACGATCCTCACTGTATTCAAAGAGAAGATAGAGAAAGGTGAAAAGCTAATCGTGTATCAGGAGGTTGTAAGTATCGGAGGGGTTGAACTCGATGCAATGATTGAAAAGTTCAAATTCTTTCGTAATGTTGGTCTTTCTCATTTTGACAGGATCGCAGTTGTTGCTCATACGAAATGGTTACATAAGCTCGTTGATCTTGAGGACAAAATATTTAAGAGTATTGATATGAAAGGGTTCTCTGTTGATGAGAAGGATCAGGCTGTAGAATTCTTGAAGAAAACTTAATCAATATTAGTGCAATTTCGCAGGGGCGTACAATGGAACCCATTCAGATCGTGAGTACTGATATCACCAAATTGAAGGTAGATGCAATTGTCAATGCTGCGAATAACCGTCTCTTGGGTGGAGGTGGAGTTGATGGCGCAATACATCGAGCGGCTGGAACAGAATTATTAAAAGAATGTAGAGAATTAAATGGCTGTCCTACTGGTGCTGCAAAAATAACCGGTGGATATAGTCTCCCTGCAAAATTTGTGATTCATACAGTCGGTCCCATATGGAAAGGTGGCGGCAAAAATGAACGATCCTTACTAGCATCATGTTATCGACAAAGTTTGCAATGTGGCGTTGATAATGACTGCAAAACCATAGCTTTTCCGGCAATTAGCTGCGGGGTTTATGGTTTTCCAAT
>CAXMTO010000490.1:0-3934 GCA_964196355.1 uncultured Myxococcota bacterium | reverse complement strand
AACCAGAGGAAAGCAGCCAGGATGGAACCGAAGACAGCGGGCAAAGTTTTGACCTTGGTATTAGGAAAAAAAATGTATATTACATACAAAGTCAGGGCGATAAAAAAAACAGGCAAAAGCTGGAGGAGAAATGTCTGCAGCCAGACTAAAGGTATTATCACATCAATTTTGGATGCGAGTTTCGGGTTTGCAAGAAAGGCGCTGGCGGCAAACGCCACGTTAATAGAAATTGGCATGAGGATGAGCAGGGTGAGATAATCTGCAATTTTCCTGACAATGGACCGTCCGTCCTGTACCTTCCAGATAGCATTCATAGCAGATTCAATATTGCTCAGTACCAAAATAGCACTGAGCAGGATGCCTCTCATGCCAATGGTTCCGAGGGTGGCAACATTAGTACGGTCGACATAGTCAAAAAGCTTGTCGACTGCAGCGCGGAGGTAGTCGGTAAGTCTCTCCTGAGAGTGAGCGGGCTGTTCTTTTGGGGCGGTCTGTTCCAGTGTAGCTATATAGCTGTAGGCTGCTTTCCTCAGTTGATCATGTCCCCCTAATCCCTTTACTACGGCCGTGCTCATTGCGAGCATGGGGACAAGGGAGAGTAGTACTGTGTACGTTAAAGCGCTGGATCGCAGAGAGAGATCATTGTTGTTGAACTCTTTTATTGTGATGAGGATGATGCGAAGGAGCTGGCGTGTGGCTGTACTTATGAGAGAAGGATTGGAAACCTTCATTTCTGCCCATGCAGTAAGAGTTCCATGATTTTTGTTTTTATCTGGCTGAGTGGTGCCCATGGCTAATCCGATGTGGTTGATTTATGTTGTGCGTCCACTTTTGGGGAATCTGAGAGACTTTATCTCTTATTACATGGCAGCTTCTGTGATCATTTATTCCTGGTTGAACACAGTAGCCCAGATCACCGTTCAGTGCAATTGCCGTCATGGCTGTGCCTTCCACAACTATCCGTAAATTGACTGGACATGTGCTATTTGATCGGGCAGATCTGTCATAAGCACAGTGTATTCATCTTTGTTTTCCTCAACATGGTCGAGTAGATGTGGTGAAATTGCAGTCATAATATCAGGCAGAGTGGCATAGTTTAGTTGGTTGGCAATATATTCCGATATTTGTAAAATTCCTGTAAGACTTGATGGTTCCAGATCGCTGATAATTGTGTAGTGTTCTCTGATGGCAGCCATGGTCTTTTCAGGCAGATTCCAGTATCCGGTACTGCAAGATACTGCACGATCCTGTCGTGGTATCTTGCGTGTTGCCTGACTAATTTCCTAAAGTGATCAGCGAATATAATCTGGAATTATCAATATTTTAGATTGCTCCATTTCCCGCTGGTTTTCTGAAGTTAATCTTGAAATTTTTCAGGTCTAAAATGCTCCTTATTGAGCAAGTTTTTTGAGCATGATCAAATTAAATCTGTACAGGAAGCACCTTTCGTTGGAGCATAATGCAACATTGATTGGCTTCGTTGTGGCAATGTTAAGTTCAACTATAAGTTGCTGAGATTACGTTCTAAGCTACATGCTTTCCAGATTTTTAATAACAGCCTAGACGAGCACCTTGCATTTTTCTGACAGGTGTTTTGTTGTGGCGGGTATTATTCGTTAAATATTTGATGGTCCACTTGCATTGCTCCTATAAATAATTATTTTATGTTCTGGTTATCAACAGAATGGCGCAATTCCAGCTCATACATTTCAATAACGGAGGGCTTCCCCATGCAATTAACGATACGAACTATTATTTTCACCATGTTGTTATCCTTTGTGTGCTCTTTTGCCTGGGCAGATGAATACGCAGAAACCAAAAAGATGTTTACAGATGCTGGCCAGTCAAACATGTTTGACAGTGCATATGGTTATGCGCTCTTCCCAACCATTGGTGAAGCCGGTTTTATCGTTGGTGGAGCTTATGGTAAAGGGCGGGTCTATGAGCAAGGTAAATATATTGGCGACACATCTATGACCCAGGCATCCATAGGTTTTCAATTTGGTGGCACAGGCTATAGCCAGGTTGTATTCTTTGAGGACAAGCGTGCATTCGACACCTTTACCAGTGGAAATTTTGAATTTGGTGCAGGAGCTAAAGCAGTTGCGATTACGGCTGCAGCTGGAGCTTCATCAAGTACCGCTGGTAGCTCTGCTACTGCGAGTGGCGGCAAAAACAACGCAGCAACAACAAGTGTCGGCTACACGAAGGGGATTCTCACTTTCACCATCGTCAAAGGTGGCGCAATGTTAGACATTAGTGTTGGTGGCCAGAAGTTTAAATACATGAAGCTTTAAAATACCAAAGAAAATATATTTAAAAATTCACCAAACCTTCCCCTGTATCAGATAAGATCGATACATATTTCTGGTACAGGAGGAAGCCTCATCAAGTGTTACCCCTGATGCTTTCCAAAGAAACTGTTCTTTTGTGTGGGTTCCGCTGTCATCCCCGCGTGAAACAAAGGTTGCCTTTGCTCCTGCTATTTTTTCGAGGGCCAGCCCAGCATCGGACATCCCTTTGATACCTGCCGGATCTTTATCAGACCCAAGGATAACAAATTTTCGGATGGAAAGAATTGATCAAATGACAAACTATGGAATCATCGTTCACGGCGGAGCTTGGGATTGACTGTATTATAGAACTGGTCCCACGCAATTCCTTAACCCGGACTACATCAGGAAAGCCATCCAGTCATGCAACAAAAATCTATTATTTGCAAAAGTTTCACCTTGATCAACAAAAAGAAGAGGAAGCACAACCTTACTCTCGATACAGGTCTTTAACTCATCCTGAAAATAGTAGAAGTCTATTTTGCAGGGTCAGTGACGCTGCGTACGCGGTTGGATCGGCTGACCTTTGATGAACATTGTTTAAATTTGTTAAAGGCTTCTACACTTCAGGGTGCACCTCGAATCCTACAACATAACCCAATTGACACAATGTTCATGAATAATGCGGGATAGCCTCGGAATTAGCAGATAAACACCTAGCACCGGTAAACGGTAAAACATCCTGCACTCTTTTCAGTACTCGCTTGAGGGGGATAAGTGCCTTGGTGATTACTTTAAGTTCCTTATTTCAATGCACTCTCCATATTTCTTGTTTTTTATGACAGGTTTAATGGAGTAAGGCACTGATGAGTCTGCTGAGGCTCCTTAGCTTTTACTGCTGGTCGAGAGCATTATAATAGTAGCGGTTCAGATCTATTATGCCTGAAGTAATTCTGTCAGATTCATTAAAGGCGTTTTGAAACCAATCATAAACGTCCCAGAAGTCAGCCTTCGCCCGGTTAATTCCATATTTATCCAGTCTTTTAATATCTTCTGGGCTGCCTGTATATGTATCAAGTAGCTCAAGAAAATCAGGTAAATCATTAACATCGACCACAAAGAAATAATTTGGATAGGAGCCGACAAAACCCTCAATGAAATCAGCACGGTCTTTGCTTGGGTTGAGGGAGGACGCTTCCCTGAAGAGAAAATGGACGTTGTCGTGCCACCTCTCTACGACAGCTGAAACAACCACATCACCCATGTCCGGTACATTTTTGATTCGAATCCAGGCAACATTGGCATTGTGACTTGCCACGTGGCGAAAAAATGAGACCCCTGGTGCTGAAGTTGCGATGAACCCCTCTATAAAGTCATCCGTATTCTCGTATTTTTCAGAGATTGCAGGGTAAGGAACACCAGCAGCCAAGTAATTCTTGCCGAAGCCAATGCCCTCAACACCAATGTGGTTTTTTACAATATCCTCGAAAAATTCCCTCTTCGGTTCTTTGGTGACAAATTTGGTTCCGGTGGGAATCGGAGCAGGTGAGTAATGGATTTTTTTCAGATCAATACCGACGTACCAGGACTCCATTATTGACCGACGTTGGTCCTCCGGCATGAAATCGAGAAAATAGCTTTCACCTTCAATCCGGAGCGCA
>CAXMTO010000489.1:0-6145 GCA_964196355.1 uncultured Myxococcota bacterium | reverse complement strand
AGTCTTCCAGGGTTTTTTGGCACCAAAGTAAAATTTCTGTGTATTGTTCTTGATGCACATAGGTCTTAATCAGTTTGATATCCCGATTGAACGCTTCGACTTGTTTCGCTTCTTGCAGGACCATAAAGAAACCGTCATTTTTTTGACAATTTTCATTTTCGTATATTTCAGCCAGAGGCGGCTCCATTTCCAGTAACCTTGCCGCCAGTGACAGATGAGATTGAGTAAAGGTGACGTTTTTCTCTGACATGGCTTCATCAAACAATCGTTTCAAACTCTCACCTCTTACGTCCATGATAAAGATAGCGATAAAAAGATCCAGCCTCTCTTCTACTCTCAACTCTGGTTTTTTCGATAGCTCCAGGATCCTGTTATATTCACTCACATTTCCGACTCTGGCCAATGATTTGGCAGCTGTTGATGCTATATGTGTATCCGGGTCATCAAGCAATTCAATCAACGCCTGTTCAACCTCTTTTCCCTCATATCCTCCTAAGGTGAATGTGGCTTCTATCCGGTGTCTTGAGTGAGGATTTTGGGCTTCTCTGATAACCTCAGGAAGAAGTGATTGCCTTGGATGTAAAAAGAGAGATTTTATGGCTTCACCTTTTTCGTTAGAAAGCGGGTTCTTAAGGATTCTTCCAATCTCTGATGTGGCTAGCTCGGCGTCATTGTCGGCGATATGCATCAATATTGATTTTTTCCTGATCGGATTATTCGTTTGCTTAAATTGGTAAACATCCAGATAGGCTCTCAGGTTTCTGGTGGAAAAAAGAACCTGGGCCGTTTCACGAACTGACAAACTTCCCTTCTCTTTTAAAAAACAACAAACAATTCCATTGCAGCACGACAAAACTAAGACGGACAGAAAGACCAACCCATAGGGATTAATAATGGCTGACTGTAACCGTTCGCCCACATCGATCAGATAACCTCCGCATAATCCGGTTAACAGGGCGACCAGTGCGGAAAAAAAGTTTACCATAGAGGCAAAGGTGATTCGGTCATCATCGGGTATTGAGATTAAAAAAAGACGACCGATCAATATCAGCACCATTCCCAAAAAAAACATATTGAAAAATTGCAAAAGGAATAGAATAAAAATTGGAGTTGCCGCAGGAAGCATCGCCCATAAAATACTCAAAATCCCAACGCCAAAAGAAGAGATAATGATCATTGATTTGCTGCCGATCTGGTCCACAAAGGGTTTAACCAGAAGGCCAACAATAATCGTCGAAAAGCTGGTGACGATTGTAAAAAGGAAAATATAATTATAAGGCAGGCTGATTATCTTACTTAAAAAAGGCACCACAAACCCGGTAAGAATCAAAACACTCAGGCTGAGCCACTTCGCGACCAACACAATACGAATGTTTTTTTGTCGCATAGCATCTATGAACATTCTGAAGATATTATTCCCTTTGCGGTATTCGACCACTTCTCTTGCAGGAATTTTTTTCAGGTAATACGCGGCCAGGGTATTGTTTATGATTCCTATGAATACAGCGATTAAAAGTCCCGGTAGTCCCGCAAAAATTTTAATGGAAAGAATGAGAAAACTGATGAAGTAAGACAGTAGTCTTGAGAAATGAAAACGATTGGTGATCTCGATAACAAACTCTCCGACATTAGACGGGGTTGTCAACATTTGTTGAATCGGCTCGGCCACTGCCATTCCGAACATACGAATAACACAAAACATTGTGTATATTGCCAGAATGAATATCACAGCAGTTTGACCGGACAAGAAAAAGAGCAATACATATAAAAGGCAAAGAAGACCCCGAAGCAGCCACGCGCGATACTGCACTTTGATGATATTGATGCCACTTAGCAGGCTGGGTAAAATGACTAAAATAATACCGCTCATATGCATGACAGAAGATATATAACCCAACTGAATATTCGTGGCCCCAAAATGTATTGCCATCAGGAAAACGAGGGTATCTCCCAAAAAACTGATACCGAACCCATTAAACGTGCAATGCTTTAAAAACAGCCTGGATCCGTATTCTTTCTCCGCTCGGGAAAGGTACTTGTTTTTCATTGAGTGTGGTCTGCGAAGTGAAAAACGCCATGTTTATGCATAAACAAAATGCTTTTTTTGAAAAGAATGCGACTGCGAATTTTACAGTCACTGCCTCCATCCGGTGCTCAAACAATGTCCAGGCCGAAAGAACCGGTCCTAACCCTTCTTTGCTGCGGGTGTTGCACTACCTGCAGCTGGTCCGAAAGGGGATTGATTGTCCGGACTGTTGCTATTTAAGAGAATGGACAATTTTGCCGGGGATTTGAAAATTATAATATACTCTGTGCCGCATTCGTAACAAGTGATATCATCGCCCGTGTTGAAATAGTACTCAAGAGGGATACGTTGCAACTCGATGCCCATGCCGACTATCTAGACTTCTGAGGTGACAATTGATACAGCTGTTCCTGTGTTATTCGCTCAGCCCATGGCGATCTTCATATGATGCTCTATCAATTCGGTGTTCGTGCACTTTGCTGTGAAGAAGGAAAAAACTACCGCAGGGAAAATAATATTACCAATCTGGATGCAAAGACCTTTCACAAAGGCGAAGCAACAAATATTACCTCGCCTCCATATTTTTCAGATACAAGAGAGGTCCTGCATCATCATTTGCAGTAGCTCTTTTTGGATATTCAGTGATGGGGGTTATTCAGCGAAACAGAGCCTGATTCGATATACACTCATTCACTTGCTTGTGGTAGAGTTTGGGCGGTTCGCGCCCAGAATTGGCATTGAACATGTGCAATGGCACTCCCCTCTGTACTGGTGCAGGGGAGTAACACGGCCTTTCTGCAGTTTCAACCTGATGTCAGCATGAAGACTTAGGATATGTTAACAGCCCGGTCCCAACTGCTAGGAGCTTGTCCGAGAATGCCATTTTGTCCAAACTCTGCGTTATTTCCAAAAAATAATGCTCCGGTAAGCGAGACACGAGGCTCCGAGATATTAACAGTTATTTTTATGACTCCTGTCAATAGATATCAACGCTTTGATAGGGTTCTTGTTGATGTGACAGTTAGAGAGCGCCAGAGATAATGGACAGGTCTTATCCCCTGTATTGCAGGGTGTTATTCTGATTCCTCAAAACATGGAAATAAAGTTCGTTGTAGTCTTCCCATTAACCGTGGTATCTTTTCTTTGAGTTTCATTTTGCTTCTCCTTTATTTTTGTCGGCAAACAGATCATGACGGAGAAAACTGTGAAGACCAATAATTTCAATTTATTAGGTGCTTGTTTACTGGTTCGGTCAGTCATTTGACACGCTGTTATTTTCAGAGTTTTGAAAAAAGGCTCTAACGTATAGAAAACGAACACCCCACAAGGGGGTATAAGTACCTTGATGGTATATGTAACCACATAATTTCAAATACATTCCTCAGTTTTTTGTTTTTTGTTGTAGTGTTTCAGGAGTAAGGTACTAACACCGGTAAACGGTAAAAAAACCTGCACTCTTTTCAGTACCCGCTTGAGGGGTATAAGTGCCTTGGTGATTACATTAAGTTCCTAATTTCAATGCCCTTTAACACCCCGGGAATGTTTCGTGGCTATAAAAAATCAACAGAAGATTCATTTGTAAAAATATGGGAATAAAGAGAAATATTTATGGCACTGTATGAACAATACAAACTTTCAAATGTTATTAATGCCAGAGGTACTTTTACTCCGGTAGGGGTCTCCCGCTCACCTGCCGCTGTCTGTCAGGCCGTGGCCCATGCGTTGTCAGGCTTTTTCATAATAGATGAACTTCAAGCAGTTGTGTGCAGGAAAATATCTGAGATAACAGGCGCCGAAGCTGGCACTGTTGTCCACTGTACCTCTGCAGGGATAACACTCTCTATTGCAGCAACAATGACCGGCACTGCACCTGAGAAAATCGAGAATTTACCTGATACGACGGGATTACCTCACCGAGTGATTCTGCCTGCAGGACATTCTGTTAATTATGGACATCCAATAACTCAGGATATCAGGCTCGCTGGTGCTGCTCCGGTAATTGTTGGAACCGATAATGTTTGCACAGAAGATGATCTCGGTGAGGCTCTATCTACATCTGATATTGCATGTTTATTGCTTGTATCTTCACGCCTGACTCGTGGCGCCTCTATTAATTTTAAGAAAGCAGTCGAAGTAGCGCACAAACATAAAATCCCTGTAATCATTGACGGAGCAGCGCAAGACTTGAGGCTTGAAGCACTGCTGGAGACAGGGGCCGACTTAGTGTTAACCAGTGCTCAAAAATATCTTTCTGGGCCAACCTCCGGACTGGTTATTGGGCGTCAAGGTCTGGTGGATGCAGTGCTTGCTCAAGAAAAAGGGATTGGCCGTGCAATGAAAGCAAGCAAAGAGTCAATTATTGGCGTACTTTCCGCCCTTGAGGAACGTCAAGGTTTAAATCTTGCAGCCTGGAAAAAAGAACAGGAAAAGAAAGTAGAATATTTCATTGAAGCTGCGAATCAAATCAATGGGATAAATGCATCATCAATAATCGATCCAACAGGTCTCCCTTTTTCAAGAGTTTATTTGAAGATCGATGCCAGGCTTGCGGGGATTGACGCTTGTACCTTGGCCGCCAAACTAAAAACAGGAGTACTCCCAATTTGGACGATGGATCAAGAATGTAAAAACAATCACCTCATTTTCGAGCTGGTACAGTTAGAAAAAGACGAGTTAAACATTATTTTGGAAAGGCTTTTCATAATCTTTGCATAACAAGGCTTTTGCAGCGAAAAAAAGCCTCGCCCTCTGAAAAATAGTGTTAGGCCATAGAAGAAGAGGGTACCTCTTTTTTGATCAGGTCATAAGTGAGAATATCTAACACCCCACAAGGGGGTATAATTAAATTATACGTCTCATCTGGAAGTAACCCGGTCACCTGGCCATACTGCTCATAGCGTGGATTCGCATTGAAGAAGACCTCAAAGATGACGACAATCCTGACATTACTGACTACTACGGTCACGGAGAGTTGCGGCTGGCCTATAAACACAAGGACCACACCTTCAGCTTTATGACCCGCAATAATCTGGAGTCCGGTTTTTCCCGCGGTGCTGTGACACTCGGCTGGAGCTTCCCGATTTTCGACTACCCTTACCTGAAAGGCTACCTCCAGTACTTCTCTGGGTATGGCGAAAGCCTGATCGATTACGACAGCTACGTGAACCGGATAGGTCTCGGCCTACAGCTCACCGACATCCTATAGCCACTTACATTACAAATTTCAGGATAGTCAGTTTCTTCAGAATCACTTGTTATGCGGTGGAAAGGATATAAACCAAAAGATGAAAAAATACATGGTTGTAGAAAATTACAAAGAAGGTTGCTTTGAAAACATCTATGAAAGATACAATTCTGAAGGAAGGTTATTACCAGAAGGACTAAACTTTTCAAATTCTTGGGTGAACAAAGAGAAAAATATATGCGTTCAGCTGATGGAGGCAAATGACCCGGAGCTATTTTATGTATGGTTTGAAAAATGGAATGATCTGGTTGATTTTGAGCTTTATCCTATAGATTGAATATGATGTCAGATTAAAACAAATAACTACAAGACGATGGGCTCAACTCAGCCACCATATTATGCCGTTATCTTCACCTCAAGTCGCACAGAAGGAGACAATGGATATTCAAAAATGGGAGAAAAAATGGTTGAATTCGCCTCACAACAACCAGAATTTTTAGGTATTGAATCAGCAAGAGAAGAAGTCGGAATTTCTGTTTCATACTGGTTTGATCTCGATTCAATCAAAAAGTGGAAGAACAATATTGAACATTTAAAGGCCCAAACACTGGGTAAAGAAAAATGGTACTCCTCTTTCAAAACCCGTATTGCAAAAGTTGAACGAGATTATAGTTTTTAACAAGTCACTACAAACTGACAGTGAGAAAAGTTCCGCAGCATGTTCGGTCAGCGTTCTGCTCTGTTTTCCAACTAATAGTTGGTTGATACTACTTCTGGCCAGACTAACCTTCCGCAATTATTGATAAAACCTTTAGAACTGAAATGCGGAGCATCCGGGAATGGTAAACTTTCTTCTATGGGGATTTAATGAATGGCCGAGAAGGGGCGACAATTTGCGAAATGGTTGTTTTTCGAAAACAAAACAACTCAGAAGA
>CAXMTO010000488.1:0-3068 GCA_964196355.1 uncultured Myxococcota bacterium | reverse complement strand
ACTGTGTCCATGGCAGCTTGCCACTGCCAGCTCCTGCAGTCTGTGAGCTTCTCCGGGGGATCCCCATCTATGGAGTTGAAATAAAACAGGAATTAGTCACGCCCACTGGAGCCGCTCTAATCCGTACTCTCGCTGATGAATTCGGCCCTATGGTCCCTATGACAATAAGCGCTGTGGGCTATGGTGCAGGGACACATTCTCTGCCCAAAGATCAACCCAATTTGCTGCGGCTGATTGCCGGTTATGCTCAACAGGTTGATGAAAACCAGACCGTCGAGGTGATTGAAACCAATCTGGATGACTGGAGCCCCGAACTCTTTCCCTACCTCTGTGATCGTTTATTTGCAAAAGGGGCGCTCGATGTCAGTTTAACCCCTATTCAGATGAAGAAAGGGCGCCCCGGATTCACCCTTCAGGTTATCTGTTCTCCTGTCCATGCAATTGATATGAAAGACATTATCCTGACAGAAACGAGTGGGATTGGATTACGTTTTCGTAAAGAAGCACGGCAGACCCTTGCCCGTGAAGAGGTCACTCTTCCAACATCCTGGGGTGAAATCAAAGCAAAAAAAGTTCAAACCCCCTCCGGCCCTGTAATATACCCTGAATATGAAGAATGTAAAAAAGTTGCCGCCAAACATCACATTCCACTTCAGGAAGTATACAACGAGGTTCGCTGCAGGCAGAAGTGGCCAAAATGAATCAACTCATCATGGCCCTGGCAACTGGATTCTATGTAGGAATGATGCCCAAAGCCCCGGGTACCTGGGGCTCACTGGCAGCACTGTTGCCCTGGTTTTTTCTTAAAGACCTTTCACTCCAGGCATACCTTACTGTTTTGGCAGTTATCTTTGTGGTTGGTTTTTTTGTTTCAGGTTCTGCGGAAAAGATTCTGGATAGTCCTGATGCCGGCCCCATCGTCATAGATGAAATCCTTGGCATGTTCATTACCCTCACCCTCGCTCCAGCTCACCCGGCAGCCTGGATCCTTGGTTTTATACTCTTCAGGATTTTTGACATTTTCAAACCATTCCCCGTTTCGTGGTTTGACAGGAAAATCCACGGGGGAATCGGTATAATGATGGATGACGTCGTTGCCGGATTATATGCTTTGGCCTCCTTGCAACTACTATGGCTTTTTATTGGGAATTCACTCCGATAAACGGAAATGGTCGGGCTCAGGCCCCCCTTGAGGAGTATAAGTGACCCGTTTCACTCTCTTTATCGCCGTTTCTTTTCTTTTGCTGCAGATAACAATCCTTCCGCTTCGGGTTTGTGGTTCATCTCCGCCTGAAGACGTAGAGACACGACCATTATGGGAATTTCGAATCGCCGCAACAGCAGCCAGGCTTCCTCACTATGTCGGTTCAGATGAATATAAAACCTATCTCTTCCCTCTCCCCTATTTAGTCTATCGCGGCGAATTTTTCCAGACCGACAGGGATAATATGCGCGCCATTTTCTTCAAGAATGGGAATTTTGAGACAGATCTGTCATTGTGGGGGAATCCTCCGGTTCCAGACAACAATAGAGCTCGAACCGGTATGGATGAGCTTGACGCTCTGGTTGAGATCGGCCCGGCAGTGAGATACTATTTTAAACATAACGGCACAAAAGATAGCCTTTACATAAAGGGAGCTATACGGACAGCCTTCTCAGTCGGCTGGGAGAGTGGCCCTGAAGTTCATTTTCAGGGGTTGCATGGCAGTGTACGCCTGATTCTGAAAGATTCGATTCTTTTGGGAGATCGGAAAATGAAGTTTCGTTTGAGTAGCGGAATACACTTCGCAAACGAAAAATTCAACAGTTACTTTTATGATGTGGGACCTGATGATGTCGTTCCCGGAAGATCGATCTATACAACGGGCGGGGGGTATTCAGGCTTTTCCGTATCTGGATCCATTACCAGAGAGCTCTATCCCTGGCTCACCTTCGGCTGCTATGGAAAATGGAACAACAGCAGTGGCGCAACCTACGATCAAAGTCCCCTTGCCACTACTGAGAATAATTACACAATCGGCACCATGCTCATTTTCACGCTGCTAAAATCAAAAACGATGACATCCCGTTATCCACAGTAATACCACGGCCACCACAGAGGACTTTTTTGGATAAAGAGTCCTCTATGGTTTAAAATCATAGACTCACATATTGTCAGTCTTTTCCAAAACAAAGACAATCGCCTTATAAGAGACACCGATTAATGCGACCCATCCGACAAGTAAAAACGTAACCATAACCTGCTCCTCATCTTACACCCCACAAGGGGGTGTA
Source organism: uncultured Myxococcota bacterium (assembly GCA_964196355.1). GTDB lineage: Bacteria > Desulfobacterota > Desulfobulbia > Desulfobulbales > Desulfocapsaceae > Desulfomarina. Next base: position 794 of record CAXMTO010000488.1, on the reverse strand, counting down.
AGTACCTTGAATGTGTTCCTAACGTTCTGATTTTAAAATGAATATTTATTTCCTAATACGCTTTTTCATCCCTTATATCCCGCATACCGATCTTCCTGGAATCCATCTGCCGCCAGACATAGGCGACATACGCCAGAACACAGGGTACCATAAAGGCAACGTAGGTCATCACTGTGAGGGTGTAATGGCTAGAAGAAGCGTTATATATAGACAGGCTTGACTGCAGGTCCACCTTCGATGGATAAAACGAGGTGCTGTTAAATCCAGCGGTGAAAAAGATAGCGAGACCGACAAAAACCGTTCCAAGTCCGCCAAACCATATCCCACTTGTCCCGGTTCCGAGGCTGGTGCGGAGGACTCCCATAATTACAAGAAGCAGACCGACAAGCAGCATTCCGAGAACAGCAGGCATCGCCAGGAGATTGCCCAGGTACTTATAAGCAACCATGCTCACCACGCCATTCTCGTCGATACCGTAACCATCAATCAGCAGCAGAGCGACAAGCACATAGAGAAGAAAAGGCAAAGAACAGAGAAAACTGGTCAGACAACTCTTTCTCAGTCTGACTTCGAGCTCAGGAACTTCCGTAAAATCGATATTGTTAACCAGGTACATGGCACCAAGCGCCCGGGCGTTAAACACCAGAAAAAGTCCGAGAGACAAATTAAAAAAGGAGAATGCTGCCTCTACTCCTCTGAGTGAATTCGTCCAGGTAACCTGATTCATGCTGTTCAAAGTGAAATTTGAACCGGTAAAGAATGTGCCCACTGCCGCACCAATAAGGAGAATACCC
>CAXMTO010000487.1:0-3346 GCA_964196355.1 uncultured Myxococcota bacterium | reverse complement strand
TGGGAGGATGACGGTAGCCTGTCCGCAGGAGCCAGCAATTGCTCCAGATACCATGGGAAGAAGGAGGGCCTGGCAGCTCGCTTCGACTACAAAACGATCCGATATAGTGTCCAGGCAGTCGACAACGAGATGAACATCCTGGAGGATTTTTTCACCATTTTGGCCGGTGAAAAATGTTTCAACAGGGCATGTTTCTACAGCCGGATTTATATCGCTGACTCTCTCTGCTGCAACCTTAGCTTTTGGTCTTCCAAGATTTGTGGGGCTGCTCAGTATCTGTCTGTTTAAATTACTGTCGTCAAAAGAGTCTCCATCCACAAGCGTGAGCTTTCCTACACCGATTCGTGCCAGAATTTCTGTGACAGTTCCGCCAAGGCCTCCAAGGCCGATTACGGCAACATGAGATTGCAATAGTTTTCCCTGGTCCCTGTTTGACAAAGAGACCTGGTTGCGGCAATAGCGCTCGGGGACAATGTTATTGTTCAGGGCCTGCAATTCAATTTCTTTTAAACTGTGGCCAGTTTGCTCAGCAATGCGACATCCGGCAGAGAAACTGAGAGAAATATAAGCGTTTCCATCCGGTCGGTTTCGGTTTTCTGAGTGTATTTCCAGGAGGTGTTGTATTTTGCCCGGAGTCATGGAAGCCTCTAATCGTATGAAGAACACTTCGAAGACTGAGTTATTCAGTTCGATGCATCCTTGAATCAATGAACATCAGATATCCCACCGCACCTTCTCAGGGAGTTTTTACGGATTGAGGAAGGGCTGGAAGAGATAGTATTACTTTATAGCTCTTCCCCGGGAAGTAAAGGAGATGCCGAGCTGGGACTGAGTCCCTATCATAACCGATTCGATGATTGGTGGATTGATCGCCTTTTCAGAGTGCCAGTCGACGATGAAATTTGCACCGGAGCCTCCGGAGGTATCTTTCTGGGGCACAATGTACCGCTCTGAACCCAACGGGGCGAGAGTGATCGGTTCCTCAAGGAAATGTTTCAGAAGCTTTCCCTGGGTTTCGTAGTAATCCACCGCAGTAATGGTGAGTGGATTTTCGGAGTCAACATTACGTATACTCAGAGTTACAGAGAGAAGAAGTGGTGTTTCCTTGTTGCCATGATAGATATGTGAGTATGCTGGAATATATACACTTTGTTTATCGGAGAGAGGGAACGGCTCACTGGCTGAGAGAGACAGGGGCGAAAACGATATAAGAATGAGTGTAGTAAGGGAATAGAAAAGCAGCCCTGCGACGGTTTTCATAACGGGTATGTCCTTGAGTTTGGCTATTGTCGTATCAGTATTAAAAAAAAGTAGCTCAGAAACCCTCTTTTTGTTCTGACATTAATTCTAGTTTTTTTATGTGGTTACGTTCTTCCCTGATAATAACATTTAATTTTTCAATGGTTTCATCATCTTCCAGAAGGTCGAGTAGAATTTCGTAGAAGAGAATTGTGTCTTGCTCAAACTCAATCGACTGGGCAATCAAATCGGTCAATTCGGTTGTGTTTTTCAACACGTCGTTATCGAGAGAAAAGGTGTTGCTTTGCACTATTTCCAGAAGGAGTGATCGGCCGACAGCCTCCATCTTCATCTGTTCGGCTGTGAGAACCTTGTCGGACTGAATAGATTCAAACCATCTGGCATGATTCTCTTCTTCTTTGGCCATCCAGGCCAGTATCTCCGCCAGCTTGGGGTCCTTCATCGTTTTACTGGCGTTGAGGTACGTCGCCGCGCCATTTTGCTCAATCTGTATTGCTATGTTGCAGATATCAGTCAAAGTAAACATTAGTACCTTACTCCAGAAACCCTGCCATAAAGAACAAGAAACTGAGGAATGTCTCTTGAAATTATGTGGTTTAAATATACCACCAAGGTACTTATACCCCCTTGTGGGGTGTTAGTACCTTACTCTTGAATTTCTTGTTTTTCAGAGGATAAATCTTCTTGAGTAATCTTCAATCAAAGAATTGAGTGAAGGAGGTTATATCCTCTCTTGGGGTACGATAGTTGTTTACCGGGGCATCCTTATCTTCATAACCGAGGGCCATGCCGCAGATGAGTACGGTTTCTGTGTCGTAGCCAAGGCTTTTTTTGATCAGTTCCGGATATTGACCCAGAGCTGCCTGGGCGCATGTGGCCAGCCCCTCTTCGATTGCCATGAGCATAATGGACTGGATGAACATGCCATAATCGAGGTAGGAACCTGTTTTCATTACCGGATCAAGGAAGAAAAAGAGGATGACCGGGGCACCGAAGCCCTGATAGTTGGCGACCCATTGCTCATACCTTCTTTCCTTATCCTTTCTATTGATATTTAGAGTAGAATAGAGCTGAAGACCACAGGCTATTTTCCTTCTCTTGTATGGATCCTGCCATTTGACGGGATAATACTGGTAATCCATCTCGCCCATTTCACCGCTGCGAAAAAGCTTTTCCATCCCGCCGCTTAATTCGTCTTTTTTCTTGCCGGAGACAACGGCCACCTGCCAGGGCTGAGCGTTCGTTCCCGAAGGTGCATGTCGGGCCGCAGAGAGAATTTTCTCAATTTTCTCTCGACTTACCGGAGTATCAAGGAAAGCACGGGTTGATTTTCTGGCTTTGAGGGAATCAGTAATATTCATAATTTTGTTATACCAGTTGAGGGAGTCAGCAGCAGATAACCGCCTGGGAGTTGCCTCGTCTTGTTTATATATGCCCCATCATAGCAGCAGGTGTTCATAAGTATCAAGCAAATATCTCTTTTGTGTTGAGTACCATACTCCTAAAACCCTGTCACTCTTTCCGTACCCCCTTGAGGGGTACAAAAACCAACAAACCCAACAATATCTTTTAAAATTATTTACATAACCATGCTGACAAGGCACTTATCCCACTCACCGAGGTTAGTATTTTGAAGACAATTTACGCCTTATGCTTACAGAAAAATTTTATGATGAGGATATCTTTGACTGGGGTAGCAAAGACCCTTCCCCTGCACACTTGGCAATTGCAAAAATCGGGTTATAATTATAGAATCTTTAGTTCGTGGAAATGAAAATGCCAGCGCTGTGTGTAAGTTCAATGGAGAGAACATATGACTGATAAAAAGACCGTTTTACCCCCTGATGAAATTGAAGATCAAGAGATTATTGAGAGTGTAAAAGACACATCGAAATCACTAGTTGTGGCGAAGGATTTATTACCGGATGATTTGATGATTATTCCTCTCAATGACCGCCCCATGTTTCCCAAAATGATGGGGCCTATCTTCATTGATGATCCCACTATGCGACAGACGGTTATGACGCATGTGGAAAAAAATACACCGCTCTATTTTGGTCTCGTCCTGCTAAAACCATCAGACGAC
>CAXMTO010000486.1:0-3178 GCA_964196355.1 uncultured Myxococcota bacterium | reverse complement strand
GAACTGTCCGGTGACCAGTGCCGGAGCCAGACAGCCGTAAGTTGCCCCTACCTTATGGGCGCCGGTTGGAAACCAGCGGCCTGCCAGCATAATGATGGTAGCTCTGCACCCGGTAAGCTCAGGGGGCAAAACAATGTGATTCACACCACCAAAGAGACCTCCGGAATCTTTTGGCTCATTATTCCAGCTGATTCTGTAGAGATTGGCGGAATGGAGGTCCCAAAGCCCAATCTTCCTGAGCTGCTCTTTTATTTTTTCAGGGACGGTTTCCGGATTCTTCATCATGCCGAATGTGGGCAGGGTGATTCCCTTTTTCCGGCAGTAGGCTATGTTCTTTTCAAGAGTTTTTGCATGGATGGTTAAATCAATCACTGGTCAATCCTTTTGGTGCCTTACTCCAGAAACCCTGTCTTAAAAAACAAGAAACTGAGTAATGTGTTTTAAAATTATGTGGTTAGAAATATTTCCAAGGTACTTATACTCCCTGGTGGGGTGTTATAGTATTTCTTCAACTGCGTTTATTAAACTTCCAGGCATCTGGATACCGAGAGTGGCCGAAGTACAATCCTTGAGGCCGTTGCCGGTAGTCAAGATAACAACGGTATCACCCGGGTCAAGGTCGGAAGCAATTTTCTGAAAACCGGCAAATGCGGCTGCGCCAGCTGGTTCGGTAAACAGTCCTGTGGAGCTGGAGAGAAAAGCCTGCGTCTCGATAATCTGGTTATCAGATACGGTAATCATCTCTCCACCAAACTGCTTAAGCTGAGAAAGAGCATGGATCCCATTTCTGGGAACATCCACACAGATAGAATCTGCCACGGTGGAAGTTGGTATATTGACAAACTCTCCTGAGCTAAAGGCACGGGAAAGAGCGTCAGAAGTCTCTGCCTGAACGCCGACAATCTTCGGGATAAAAGAAATCAGCCCCAATTTTTTGAGATCCCTGAACCCCTTGTAAACACCGGACAGTATGCATCCGTCACCGACCGACACAAACAGCACATCAGGTGCTCTGCCTAACTGGTTGAACAACTCAAGAGAAACAGTTTTTTTCCCTTCGATGGTCAGGGGGTTATAGGCGGTGTTACGATTTATTCCCCCCTTATGCTCGGTAAACGCAAGCGACATATCATAGGCCATATCGTAATTGCCGTTAACCCGGTGTACAGTTGCACCGTACTGCAAGGCCTGAACCAGCTTTGCAGCCGGAGCGTCTTTTGGAAGAAACAATGTTACTCTCTGTCCCGCTGCCGCCCCAATGCCTGCCATTGACGATCCGGCATTACCGGTGGAGGCTAAGGTTATATCATTGATACCGAATTTTTTTGCAGCCGCCGAAACGAGAAACGAGGCGCGATCTTTGAACGAGGCTGTGGGGTTTGAGCCGTCATCCTTGATGAACAGCTGGTCAAATCCCATTGCCCGTCTGATATTTTCCGGTTTCCATAATGGGCTGTTACCCACCGGTATGGAGGGAAAATATTCACTTTCGATCGGCAGCAGATCAGATACCAGAAATTCCCGATCTACAGTGCCGTTAAGCTCTACTTCAAGCACACCTGTCAATGGCTGATCCTTCTGCTGATGCCGAGAACAGTCCGGACAGACCGTAAGCTCTGGGCTGATATCATAAGATGCATTACAGACGGTGCAGCGATAGCTGAACTCCATGGTGAAAATCTCCGTGGGAGCGTTGTAAGTTTTGAGGAGCTGCAATTCTCACCCTCGAAAACCGCAGCCTGTATGGATTTAGATCTGTTGATTTATTTCACTGCTTCAAGATCTCTAAAACTAAGGGCTGCTTCTATCTTTGGCAACATGCTTCCGAGTGTAATTGTCTTTTTTGTATAACAACGGTTTGCATTGTTGCCGCCTGCGGCTGCCGCCGGACACTATACCATTGTCTTGAAGTTCAGCTATTCTGCGTATTTTTCCACATATAATGAGGGAATTACCGCGTACATCGCCGCTGCCTTTACAAGTTCGTCCTTCCAGGTTACCTCGTTGGGTGCATGTGCCTGATCCTCGTGACCGGGACCAAATCCGATGCAGGGAATACCATAACGTCCCATAATCGATACACCGTTGGTGGAAAACGTCCATTTATCCACCACGGGTTCCTGATCAAACAGAGAAGTGAAAGATTCCACCAGGGTTTTACAGGCACCATGCTCTTCGTCCAGAACCCAGCTGGGAAAATAACATTCTGTCGGGTAGACCAATCCTGTGTATGAAGGGCGATCATAACTATACATACTCACCTTTCCCCCAGCTTTTTGTACCGAAGGCAGCTGACGGATCTCCTCCAGAGCGTTCTCCCATGTCTCTCCCTGGGTAAGACGCCGGTCAACAGAAATGGAACAGCCATCGGCAACAGCACATCGAGAGGGCGAAGTGAAAAAAATCTCAGATGTAGTTAAAGATCCTTTGCCGAGAAAGGCATCGTCTTTCAAGCGTAGATGCAGTTCCTGCAGTTCCATAAGGACAGGGGCCATTTTAAAAATTGCATTATCCCCCCGCTCCGGAGCTGAGCCGTGGGCACTGACGCCGTCAACAGTGACACGAATCTCCATCCTCCCCCTCTGGCCCCGGTAGATACCAAGGGATGTAGGTTCAGTTGAAACAACAAACTCTGGACGAATCTGACTCTCTTCAATGATATACTGCCAGCAGAGGCCATCACAGTCCTCTTCCTGCACCGTGCCGGTGACAAGCAGGGTGTAGTCATCTTCCAGTCCAAGGTCTTTAATGATCTTTCCGGCATAGACCATGGCAGCCATGCCGCCCTCCTGGTCACTGGTTCCCCGGCCCAGGATAATCTCATCATCTTCATACCCGGTGTAGGGATCATGGTTCCAGTTGTCCAGATTGCCGACACCGACGGTGTCTATATGGGCATCCATGGCAATCAGATGCTTCCCTGTGCCGATATAACCAAGGATGTTGCCCATGGGGTCAATCTCCACCCTGTCAAACCCCACGGCCTCCATTTCCTCTTTAATACGCTGCACAACTTTTTCTTCCTGGCAGCTTTCACTGGGGATAGCAACCATGTCTCTTAAAAATGATGTTATTTGGGGTTTGTACTCTTCTGCTTTATTTCTTACCTGCTGAAAATCTATAGCCATCTTGTGTTACTCCATTAGTACATTACTCCTGAAAACCAGTCACTCTTTTC
>CAXMTO010000485.1:0-4827 GCA_964196355.1 uncultured Myxococcota bacterium | reverse complement strand
ATGTCAAAAAATCTGGTTTTAAAAAATATTTGCAAGTCATTTGGTTCTCTGGTCGCAGTGGACAATGTCAATTTGACTGTCGCACCCGGAGAATTTATCTGTTTTCTTGGGCCCAGCGGATGCGGTAAAACCACCTTACTGCGTATTATTACAGGTTTTGAGTTTCAGACTTCAGGAGATATTTCCTATGGTGAGATAAATCTTAACAATGTGATACCGCAAAAGAGAGACTTTGGAATCGTTTTTCAGTCGTACGCCCTGTTCCCTAATATGACAGTGGAACAGAATATCGCCTTTGGTCTGATAATGCGGAAGATGCCGCAGAATCTGATCAATAAGCGTGTCGATGAAATGCTTGAATTGATGGGGCTTGGTGAATGGAGAGCACATTATCCTTCCCAGTTGAGCGGGGGCCAGCAGCAGCGGGTAGCCCTGGCCCGTGCCATTGCCATAAAACCCAATGTACTGCTTCTTGATGAGCCGTTGAGTGCACTGGATGCCAAAATCAGAGTACGTCTGAGAGCGGTGATTAAACGGCTGCAGCAGGATCTCGGCATTACCATGATCTATGTCACGCATGACCAGGAGGAGGCTCTCAGTATGGCCGATCGCGTCGTCGTTATGCGGGAAGGGCAACTCAGACAGATCGGCTCACCGTGGGAAATCTACAAGAATCCCAAGACAAGTTTTATCGCCGAGTTTGTCGGAACGTCTAATTTTTGTGAAGGCAGGGTCAAGGATGGCAGAGTCGTTTATGGTCAATTTTCATTTAAAGTATCTGAAATTGATACAGTTGACACTGAAAAGATCTATCTTGCCATCCGGCCTGAGGATATTGAAATTGTCGGAACCACCATTGCAGTTGATGATTGTGTCGCCTCAAATATAGTCGAAGTGAAGACCGACCTTGTCACCTTTCTTGGTGCTGTTGTCAGTATTATTGTGAATCTCGAAGGTGAGGAAATGAGAGTTGACATTGCCCAGAAAGAGTTTGCTAAAAAGCCGATTAAAGAAAAAGACACAATACAACTCTATCTTCCACCCGATGCTTTTCATGTTTATTCAGAAATTTTCAAAAAATTAATTTAGTGCCTTACTCCAGAAACACTGCAATAAAAAACAAGAAACTGGGGAATATAATTTGAAATTATGTGGTTACATATACCCCCTTGTGGGGTGTTAGTAGTCTTCTCCTGTTTTTCTGATTATTTAAGAAGAAAAACAATGGTGCGGAGGAGGTTAAACCACACCAGGGGATACCGAAAATAATCCCGTAAGTCGGGGTTAAACGTTTTTAGCAGGCTTTGATTACCGGAAAAGGAAAAATGAATTCAACCCAAAGAGAAGATACTCCTTTGAGCAGCTATACGGTTTCATCGGCGCGGATGGAATTTGATAAATTTATTGTTCCCACAGTGACCATTTTTATCATGGCACTGCTGTTTTTTTTCATGCTGTTTCCCTTGTGGATGATCTTGAAGCTGAGCTTTTTCGAAGGGGGAGAGCTGGCTTTAGCCAATTTCACCCTCAATAATTTTATACAGTATTTTACCACCGCCTACACGCTCAGATCTCTATGGCACAGCCTTTATGTATCTGGGGTCACCACCGTTATCGTCACTATACTCATTTTCTTTTTTGCCTATGCCCTGACACGTACCACCATTACCAACAAAACATTTTTTCGTAATATTATCATGATGCCGCTGGTGGCCCCCTCAATTGTGCAGGCCCTGGCATTGATTTATCTTTTTGGCCGTAACGGGCTGATTACCTCCCACTTTTTTAATACGGACTGGAATATCTACGGTGCCACCGGTATTATTGTTTCCGAAGTGCTGTACTGCCTGCCCCATGCATTCGTTATTTTATTTACTACCCTTTCAGCAGTCGATATCCGCCTGGATGAGGCCGCTGAGAGCCTGGGAGCTTCACCGTTTAAGGTCTTTACCCGGATTACTCTGCCGTCGGCCAAGTACGGGATTATAAGTGCCGCTGCCCTTACCTTTAACCTGACTATCACTGATTTCGGAAATCCTGTTGTGATCGGTGGTAACTACAGCGTTCTGGCTACTGAAATCTATGCCCAGGTCACAAACCTTTATCGGTTTGATCTAGGTGCTACCATCAGTATTATTCTGCTGGTGCCGTCCCTGGGGGCATTTATGCTCAACTACTATATCTCACGCAAAAGTTTTTCCATGATCAGCGGCGCTGCCCGGCCCTTTATCCCGCCGACAAGACGACTGAAAAAAATATTGTACAGCTCATACTGCTATATCATGGCTTTTTCGATCATCCTGATTTTTGCCACGGTAATTATCGGGTCCTTTGTGAAAGTCTGGCCCTACGACTGGACTCTTACTCTGGATCATTATACTTTTCCATCCATTGGTGGATATTCAGCCATATGGACCAGTGTCTGGGTCTCTTTGATTGTGGGTGTTGTGGGATCTTTTATTACTCTGGTTGCCGCCTACGCCATGGAAACCCGGCGACCTTATTTTAAGCAGGTGGTCTATTTCTTTTCTGTGATGCCCGCGGCAATTCCAGGCCTTGTAATGGGGCTGGGCTACATCCTGGCTTTTAACAAGCCCCATTACTGGTTTTACGGAACGCCCTGGATCATTGTAATCAATATAGTTATCTGTAATTTTACCCTGGGAATTCTGTCAAGTGTTTCCAATCTGAAAAACATCGACTCTTCCATTGAAGAGGCGTCTATCAGTCTCGGGGGAGATACTCTCAGTACCTTTTTTAAGATAATCTTCCCGTTGTCGAGAGTCGCATTTATCCAGAATTTCACGTATTTTTTCATGCGATCCATGACAACCATCAGTGCCGTTATCTTCCTGGTTTCCGCTTCTGTCCATCTTGCCGCAATCGAAATTATCATGCTTGACAATGACGGTTGGACAGCCAGTGCTAATGCCATGTGTACCTGTATTATTGTGATTGTGTTCGTGATGCTGGGTCTACTGCATTTAATTAATAGATGGGTCAGTAAACAATCCAGTGCGGAAGTGGTTGTAAATTGAGAGTGTGACTGAGAAGGTGATGGGTTATAAGAAGTCGCTTTTTAAGCCCAGGCTAACTTTCCTATTATTCCTTCTCCCATTTGATCATTTCAAAGCAACCTATCTTGTTTATGCCGCTTTTTCCAGATGAATTTTGTTAGTCAGATATGAAAACGGCAGCCCCTGAAGCAAGTTAAGCCATCTCCTGCCAATTCCAGCTCATTTTGAACAGACGAATCCATATACCGTTCAATGAAATTTAATATTCAAAAACCGGTTCCTCATAATTAGGCCAACCGTCATCATAGGGAACTATCCAGATTAGCTCAGTATTTTCTTGTATTACCGCAGGTGGTGCCCGCTGGTTTCTTCTCTCTTTGATGTACTGCGATAGATTCTCCATTCCTTTCTCGTCGTCCGGTTTGATCCGCACTTGGTTATGCACGTTAAAACCGGAGACATGTTGCCAGACCATAATCATTTTGATGAAATTATCGCCAATCAAGCCTTCTTTTTCCTGCATCTTCAACACATGGCCACGGAATAGTTCCCGTAAAGGCCCCAGATTCACCTTCGGCATCACAAAGAAATAGCCGCTCTCCAGAAAGAGACCGTCGGCCACCAGGGCGTGGAGGTGGGGATGCCAGCGGGCGTAATCGCAGAAGGTCTGAATTGCAACAACAATACCTGGTATCCCTGTTTTCTTGCCAAGAGTTTACCTGAGGAACTTCGTCAGACTTTTGGCTGCACACTGACTAAGCTTGCTAGGTAATTTGCGGTTGTAAAGGAAAAATCTCTGTAAAATCTTTGGAATGCTGAATACATATTGTCTATGAGGAACGGGGTAGAGAACCGTTTCTTTCAGATGATGTCCAAACTGAACAACCTTTTTGTTATGGCAGGATGGGCAGGTAAGCGACCGCAGGGAGACTCCGGGACCAGCAACCGCGACAGCTAAACGCCAGGATGAATTCATGGTGACTATCAGGACATTTTATACGGGCCGATAAAGCGAGCTTGCGAGACATCGAGGCCTTCTCGAAGATCGCCACACTTCAGATATTTTCTGACCACATGTGAAATTACCAGGCGGTAAAACCCATACTTATTTTGAAATAGTTTATCGTAGCACTCTTCAAAATCAACAAAATGACAATTCAGAAGTTTCCAAAGAGAGGTCAATATAGAGCTCGCAACCTATATTTATCCTACAAGCCAGGGCACAACATAATCAATTCAGAAATAAAGACAGAAACAGACACTGTGGATTGCTGGTAGGGTTTTGGATAATGTCAGGCTGAACTCACAAATCGATGACTTATCACAAATTTTGCTTGTAATTGTTTGTATAGCTGTTTATACATCTACTATATTAAACAATCCTTAAAGAGTGAGTTTTTAAATTTTGAAAATCGTTGATAGAACCAATCCAATTCCTAAATACCTACAGATAACTTCCTGGCTAAAGGAATTGATCGAAAATGGCCGTTACCTGCCCGGAGAAAAACTGCCGTCTGAAGTGGAGCTTTCACAAGTATGCGGCGTCAATCGAAATACCCTGAGACAGGCCATTTCCGAATTGACTGCTATCGGGTTGCTGAGAAAAGAAAAAGGAACCGGTACCTTTGTCGCGGCTCAATCTCCGGTAGAGCTGAGACACAAACTCGATCGGATTTTAAGCTTCACCGATTTAATGCGTGCCAGCGGAGTCGAGGAAAAAACAAAAATATTGAGCAAACATGTCGAGACCGCCGACGAAGATATCGCCAATTCTCTATTCCTGGGTCCGAGCAAAAAGGTTATTGTTGTT
>CAXMTO010000484.1:0-4497 GCA_964196355.1 uncultured Myxococcota bacterium | reverse complement strand
TTTCTCTTTTTAGAAATAATTGCAGTTGTTACCATGAGCATCAGGCCCATCATAATTCCCGGTATGACGCCAGCCAGAAAGAGAGCGGCAACAGAGACACCCATGACATGGGCATAAATCAGCATCACAAGACTAGGTGGAATTATCGGGCCAATGACCGAAGAGGCTGCAGTGATCGCTGCAGCAAATGGTTTGCCATAGCCGTCTTTCTCCATGGCGGGGATCAAAATACTGCCCAAAGCAGCCACATCGGCCATGGCTACTCCGGTGAGTCCCGCAAACATAATTGAGGCAACAATGTTAACTTGTGCCAATCCACCCCTGATATGGCCAACCAATGCATGTGAAAAATCAACCAGTGCATCAGTGATCTTGGCCTTGTTCATAATACTGCCGGCCAACATAAAAAGCGGCATAGCCATAATGGTATAAGAATCTACCCCCGAAACCATTTTTCGAGCAAGAATGAGAAGAAACTCCGGTTCCCAGGCTATCCATACGGCTCCTACAGAGACAATGCCAAGGGTATAGCCGATTGGTACACCCAGTGCTACAAGAAATAGAAAGGATATTAAAAGAAGAGGTCCCATATGATTTACTCCTTAAAAAGAAGGGGCTATTCAAAGTCGATATTATGCGGACGCAGAACAAGGCTTTTCTCTGTCCACGCTCCGCTGCTGGCAACATCTTCAATCGTCATCAAGGCAAGAAAAATTAGCTGCAAAATACAGGTCAGAGGTGTAATTATAAATACCCATACCATGTTAAAACCCATGGTTGGAGAGGTACGCATGGACATGATTTCTAATAAATTTATACTCTGAATGGTCATCACCACCAGGAAAATAGTTACTAAAACTCTTCCAATAATATCACACACTAAAGCAATGGACGGCGGAAGTTTTGTGACCATCATCGCAATACCCACGTGGAGACCTCTTTTTAAAGCTATACCTATTCCAAGACATCCGGCATATATCATAGTGTAGCGGCCCAGTTCCTCAGACCAGTGGAATGCAGCATTGAAGCCCGCACGTGAAATAATACCGGCAAGCACTACAATCAGCATGATGGCTGTAAAGAAAATCACAGCCCAATTCAAACCAGTTTCAAGTTTATCTGAAATCAAACGAGCGGTTGTGGCAATTTTTTCCATATTGTGTCCCCATAGTTAGTTAAGAGAGTGGGGGAATAACGCCACGGCCATGTATCAGGTCGTGGCGTTATTTATAAGAAACTTTCCTTTAATCTTTACATATTTTCAGATCTGATACGATTAACCTCTGCTAATGCTTTATCTACCAAGTCGCTCTTTTGATCTTTTTTGACCCATTCGACATAAGCCGGCTGGCCAATCGATCTGAAGGCATTGATCTCATCCGCTGTGGGGTAGTATACTTCCATACCATTTTCTATGGCATCAGCAGCGCCAGTGATGTTTTTGATGCTCGCAACACCACGCCCTGCCCATTTAGCCTCTTCCATGGCCTCTACTATCACTTTCTGGTACTCAGGGGGCAGTTTCTGATACCATTTTTCACTGACGAACCAGGTCAAGCTCCCGTAGTAGTGCTTGAGCAGGGTGGCATATTTTTGGACTTCCCACAGCTTGGCCCATGAAATAATACCAAACGCATTGGACTGACCGTCAACGACCCCGGTCTGCAGGGAAATATAAAGCTCCTCCCAAGGAATCGGGGTGGCAGAAACACCAAGGGATTTCCAGAAAGCAAGTCTTCCGGGGTGTTCCAGATCACGCATTTTGATGTCGCTTAAGTCAGAAGGCTTTTTGACCGGGTGCTTGCTGTTGGTCAAACAGACAAATCCTCCACCATCATCGGTTTGTCCAATATAGCGGAAGCCTTTTTTTTGGGCAGATGCAAAGGTGTCTTTGACAAAATCGCTATCATAAAATTTCCAGGCCTCACGATGACTGTTAAACATGAAAGGAATATTCAGGGAAAACAGCTCTGGTACAAACTTACTGGCCGCCCCCACAGAAGGGGATGCGATTTGAATGGTGCCGATCTGCAACCCTTCCATGATTTCAGTTTCTTTGCCCAATTGACCGTTGGGATAGATCTTAACTTCAATATCACCGCCTGTCTGGGATTCAACAAGGTTCTTGAATACAACTGCAGTGGGGTAACCGGAATCTTTGAAGAGATCCTCTGAGTGGATAATCCCAATTTTACACGTCCATTTTTTGGCAATCGCAGCAGATGCAAAAGAAAGAGCGACGAGGGTAATACATAGTAAAACAATGCTTTTTTTCATGACGCCTCCTGTTTGATGAATAATGATTGAACCTATGCTAAAAGTACTATCCTACCATGGCAGGGTAATAAACGTTTTTTTTTTCACCTCCTTCTTCGTTTTTTTTGCATAAGCCTCCAGATGCCCATGAGGCACTATGCCTGAGAATCATTCCAGCTGCTGGGCCAACAGTTTCTATTTTTTCCCAGTTTTCACGTAATTAATGAGAGTTTCGGTATCCATATCCTTGATGCCGCAGCGTTCGAGAGTGCGGCCATTATCGTAGAAATCACGTTTTAACACCGCCCCCGCGATGTGAATGACCGATTCCATCAATTTTACGTCAACTCCCAGCTGGCGGCCAAGCTGAGAATAGCAAACGAGCCCGATTGGTACATCCTCAGTAAGATAGCGATTGTCCAGCTCGCCGGGTCCTTTCACTCCCATTAATGGCTGTACGCCCCGAATAACCTGCCAGAACGTATCACCCTTTGGGCCATATTTCATTATCGGGTAAGTATCTTTCAGGGTGAGTAAGTTGAGCCCCAGTGCGCTCCCTATATTGACCCTTTCCTGATCTATATTTTCTACGGCGTTACAGACACCAGGGGTCAATCCTTCTTCATAATAGTAGAATTCACCATGGCTATATTCAATCCTTCCAGCGTTTAACAATACACCGAGACAATGCAGAGTTGGGTTGGGATTTGAAAGACCCGCTTCCAGAACATCGCGCATGGTTTCTATGTCGGGATAGATATCTTCCATGATGGGCATTACCCGATCAGCTTTATCTGCAGGAAATACTCCCATGGACAGCACAGCACGCCGGCCAAATATTCGGACTGTATCGGGAGATATTATCCTCGTTGCATAGGGTAAGGCAGCAAAGTCTGATACCGTTATATCCTTTTCGATGCCTAATTTTCTAATTTCCTCTACAAACTCCAGGGAACCAAGAGAGCCCGGCATTAAAACAATATTCTGTCCATTATCAAGATGAGGTGCGAGTAAACGGGCATAGGCCAGTTGAAACATTGTTGGTACGATGATTATAATAACCTCTGCTCCCTCTACCGCTTCTGCTATATCACATGTAACTTTGTGGATTTGTGCAGTGCCTTCTATAACACCCACAGCTGTAATAACTTTTGTTTCCTTGATTTTGGCTATGGACTCGGCAAACTGCGGCATTTCGTAGAGTGTTACCCTGTGTCCTCCCAAAGCTATTTCAGAGGCAGCAGATCTCCCTCCATTGCCACAACCTAATATTGTTATATTTCTCATTCTGACTCAGTCTCCTTGTCGCTATTAAATTTCAATTTACCCCTTTCTGCAACTGCCTCGAGTTTTCCTTATTTTTGCTCAGGTGCATAGAGATCACAATAGTGCTCCAGTGTTACCGGCCGAAAAGGCTGCCTGATCTGCAGCGAGCCAACGGCAGCAGGTGACTTGGAATGTGTCTTCGCTGTTAATTCGGCCAGGGCGGAGCCGCACATACGACCCTGACATTGGCCCATGCCGCACCGGGTAAACAGCTTAACTTCGTTCACATCCATGCACCCTTCGCCAGCAGCTTTTCGAATATCTCCTGCGGTAACACACTCGCAGCGACAGATCATTGTTTCGTCAGGGACCCTGAAGATTTCCGGATTTGGTGCAAATATATAGCGTAGAAAACCGCGGGCGATGCGCATGGTGCGTAGTGTGCGAAGGGTACCCGCACTGCGGTAGGTTGCTTCACCTTCTGAAATGACTCCGAGATTCCGGGCCGTGTCGATGCCGGCGAGTGTGCCTTTGAGCTGGCTCGCGTCACCACCATGCACATAACATGCGTCGCCGGCCATATACACCCTGTGGATACTGGTCGCTCCCCATTTATTGGTTTCCGGATACCAGTAGCGCTGCACGCCGTCCCACCTGTGCCTGGCTTTCATGGCATTCAGAATGTGTGTGCGGGGGATAATACCCTCATGGCGTAGAAGTGTTCCTGATTGAATTTTGTGACGCTTTCCTCCAGCTTCATACACAACCTCTTCCAGATGGTCGGTACCGACAGCGTGGATATTCGTTACCCCGCGAATGATCGGGATTT
Source organism: uncultured Myxococcota bacterium (assembly GCA_964196355.1). Lineage (GTDB taxonomy): Bacteria > Desulfobacterota > Desulfobulbia > Desulfobulbales > Desulfocapsaceae > Desulfomarina. The sequence goes on along the minus strand of CAXMTO010000484.1, from coordinate 146 downwards.
TACCCTTGATGACATTCAGGGCCATACGAATACCCTTAGCGGCATAGGGCGAATCTAAAACTGCTGAGGGCATAAGCGCAGCCGACATAATTCGGCGTGACCAGTATCCTGTGTCAAGCCATGCTGCGATTTTCACTCCTGCCTCC
>CAXMTO010000483.1:0-7468 GCA_964196355.1 uncultured Myxococcota bacterium | reverse complement strand
CATAACAAGGTATTCGGTATGCATGGTAATGATAAAATGCTGGAGAAATGGATTCCCGAAGGTCTAACACTAATCATGAGTGAATTAGATATAAATTTCATTTCAAATTCTTTGAAAAATATTGCTGCTAAATATAAGGAGACCAAATAATGGCTAAAATTTTAATTCCACAGGATATTGCTCAGGAAGGAAAAGATTTCTTAATTGAAAATGGTTATGAGATAAAAATGGGCTCTGGATTTTCCAAAGAAGATTTAATTCGTGATGTTGCTGATTGTGAGGCTGTTTTACTCCGGACTGCAGTTATTTCATCAGAAGTGATTGAGGCTGGTAAAAACCTGAAAGTGATTGGTCGTCATGGTGTTGGTTATGATAATGTTGATATCAAAAGAGCCGAAGAACTGGGAATCTGGGTGACAAATGCCCCGGAGTCTAATGCCGGAACTGTTGCGGAACACACACTTATAATGATGGGAGCTCTTGCCAAGAATATTATTAATATTGATAATGCAACAAGAAATGAGGATTTTGCCATTCGAACCCGGCAATATGCTGTTGATATGGCAGGCAAGGTGCTGGGGGTGGCTGGAGTCGGCAAGATAGGATCAATTGTGGCTAAAAGAGCGTCATTAGCATTCGGTATGAAAGTGATTGGTTATGATCCTTATCTTTCTAAAGAAAAATTTCCTGAAGAAATAGAAAAGGTTGACAAATGGATAGATCTAATTTCTCAGGCAGATTTTATATCACTTCACCTCCCGGGTACTGAAGAAACAAATAACATAGTAGGTAAAGCAGAATTTAATGCCATGAAAGAAAGTGCTTTTTTGATCAACTGTGCCAGAGGAACTCTGATAAATGAAGAGGATCTTGTGGAAGCCTTAAAGTCAAAGAAAATTGCCGGTGCCGGACTGGATGTTTTAAAAGAAGAACCTCCTGCCAAAGACAATCCATTATTTACCTTTGACAACGTGATTTTTACTCCACACTGTTCTTCCAACACTAGAGAATGCAGTATAAGAATGGCTGTTCATGCAGCTATGGGAATTCATGATGTTCTTTCAGGGAAAAGTCCTCAATGGCTGGTTAACCATCCTGAAAACCCCAGGAAATAAAAACGAAGGTGAACAAACATAGAAGATATGTGTTTTCAAAGACTAAATAAACTACCCCGCCGCAAGCGGACGGGGTAGCAAAATTGTTTCACGCCCCAAGGGGCGGGGTATTAAACCCGAGCTACGCAATAAACAACCCCTCTACAAGATTTTGGTTAAATAACCCTGCAAGAGATTAAGTGCATCTTGCAATCCGGGCAGGAGCTATCAATTGTACAACCAATCCGACTTATAGCATTGACATAACATTGAGTTAGTATTCGGCCATGTGTCTATTTATCACCCTTATACTGTATTGATAGGCAATGCTGTTTTGTATTTTACTTGTTTGAGGGCAATGCTAGAGCGCAAATTTGCAACGTTGGGAATTCTGGCTAAGCGGTCAGTAATGAACAATTGTAATGATTTAAGATCTTTTGCCATCACTCGTAAAAGATAATCAGAGTTACCGGTCATGAGATAGCACTCCATGACTTCTGGATAGCTCTCAATGTATTCTTCAAATTCTTGAAGATGACTTGCGACCTGTTTCTCGAGTCGGACCTCTATAAAAACACTGACATTCCAGCCGAGTTTTTCAGGATCAAGCAAGGTTGTGTAGCTGAGTATAACGTCCTTTTTCTCCAGGTCGCGAACTCGTCTTAAGCAAGGGGCTGGAGAGAGATTGACTGATTCGGCCAAAGCCACATTTGTGATTCTAGCATCATTTTGCAGCTTGTTGAGAATGTCATAGTCGATATTGTCCATAATTGCTCAATTGATAAAATATTAACTCATTTATTGCTAATAATACTATATGTAGGAGTCATATAGCAATGTTTTTCTCCAACATTAAGTGTAATATAAAACTATCGTAAAATCAAATTGCGGAGGTGGCTAAAAGGAAGGCTGGCAGCCGTTTCGGGCGATCAAGCTAAGAGAGTTTTAAGTTTTAATAGGAGTGGGTTAGTTATTGGTGATCACACTCATTTTTTGATTGCATCAGAAGAGATTAGCAACTGACTTACTGCCCGAATAAAACATAGAGAAGAAGATCAAACACAATATCTGAGGGTAAGGAATAAGTAATGAAAGAAATCCGATTTCACGGTAGAGGGGGCCAGGGTGCTGTGACGGCTGCGGAACTTGTGGCTCAAGCGTCCATATCTAACGATTTATATGCGCAGGGTTTCCCGAATTTTGGAGCTGAACGAAGAGGAGCCCCGGTTATGGCATTTTTAAGGGTATCCGACAACCAGATTTACCTGAGAGAACGCATTGATAGACCTGATGTTGTGGTAGTGCTCGATTCAACACTAATAGGCATACCAGAGGTCACCGATGGACTTGCCAAAGGCAAGAAACTTATCATAAATGCATCTCCAAGTCAGAAGGAGGATTTTAAGGAGTTGGCAAAAAAATATAAGATTTATCTTGTAGATGCAAGTCAGATTGCTATGGATACCATTGGCTTGCCAATATCAAATACCGCAATTATTGGGGCATTGGTTAAAGCGACCGATATTATATCTCTTGATTCATTGAGAGAACCATTTGAAAAACGTTTCGGTAGGCTTTCTGTAAAAAACCTTGATGCCATGCTCAGAGCATACGAGCAGGCAGAGGTTATTCTCGGTCAGTCAATTGAGGGAGAAGATAATCTCGCTCATGAAATGGATTATGAAGAATATATTCGTGGCGAAGCTCTTCATCCATGGCCTGAGGTTGAAATTGGCTGTGATGCCCATAAGCCAGGAAGCAGTAGAGAATTTTTAACGGGTAACTGGCGTACCGGTGGCTATCCCTTGATGGATGAAGAAAAATGCATTTCCTGCGGAATTTGTTGGATCATGTGTCCTGAAATAGCATTTATGCAGAATGAAGATGGCGGCTACACATGGAATGGTGACTATTGCAAAGGTTGTGGAATATGTGTCACGACATGTCCGAAAAAAGCACTGTCCATGGAGGAGGAAAAATGAGCAGACGTATTGGTATAGAGGTCTCCCATGCTGCTGCAGAGGCTGTTGCTCTGGCAGATGTTGAAGTAATTGCGGCATACCCGATCACTCCTCAAACGCATATCGTCGAGGGTCTTGCGGAGATGGTTAACAGCGGCAGCTTGAATGCGGAATATATTTCGGTTGAATCAGAGCATTCTGCAATAAGCGCATGTCTGGGGTCTTCGGCTGCCGGAGCTCGTACTTTTACCACTGCTGCATCGCAGGGGCTGGCCCTGATGCACGAAATTCTTTTTGCAGCATCAAGCTTACGGCTGCCGATGGTTATGGCTGTTGCCAACAGGGCGTTGTCTGCCCCCATCAATATATGGGCGGATCATTCGGACATTATGCCTCAGCGTGATACCGGTTGGGTGCAGATTTTTGCAGAAAACGGCCAGGATGTATTTGATCTGATGCTTCATGCTTTCAGGCTTTCTGAGGACAGCAGGATCCTCCTGCCTGTTATGGTGAGTATGGATGGATTTACCCTGTCTCATGTGATGGAGCCGGTCTCTATCTTGAGTAAAGAAGAGGTGGATACAATTTTACCGCCGGTTTCCTTTAAAGAACGGCTTGATGTGAGAAATCCGAGGAGCATCGGGCCATTTGGTGCTCAGAATGTTTACACCGAAGTCAAGCAGCAGCAGGAAGCGGCATTGTTGGAAGCCGAAGTTGTTTTAAATGAAATCTGGACTGATTTTGATGAACGATTTGGCAGACGTTATAACCCGGTGGAGGCTTACAGAACTGATGATGCTGAGGTAATCCTGGTGACCATGGGCGCGATCGGAGAAACTGCGCGAACAGCGGTCGACGAAATGCGTGAAACGGGGATATCAGTCGGTCTTGCCCGGATACGATTGTGGCGTCCATTGCCTTGTGAGCAGCTTGCCTCAGTTCTGGAGAATGCAGAGACCATTGCGGTAATTGACCGGATGATGTCACCTGGGGCGCCCGGAGGCCCTGTCGGTCTCGAATTGAGAAGTCTTTTCTACGACAGAGAGAAACGGCCGAAGATAATCAATTTTGTCGCAGGCTTGGGTGGGAGAGAGATCAACCGAAGAACCTTTAAGGAAGCGGTGAAACAAGCGCAGGTCTTGAAAAAACAGAAACGGAACTATTCTCTGATTGATGTGAGGTCTTTGTAATGAGTGCTACAGTAGAAAAAATTAAAGCGAAAAGTATACCACAATTTGAAGCGCTGGCCTCAGGTCACAGGGGCTGTCAGGGATGTGGTGAAGTTCTGGCAATGCGCATAGCTCTTAAAGCAATCGGGGAAGAGATGATTGTTGTCAGTGCAACGGGTTGTATGGAGGTAATTACGACACCGTTTCCTCAGACAGCTTGGAATGTCCCGTGGATGCATGTCGCTTTTGAGAACGCTAGTGCGGTTGGCAGTGGTGTCGCAGCTGCCCTGAAGGTTCTGCAGAGAAAAGGGCGATATCGGGGTAAAAACACCAAAGTTGTTATCGTTGGAGGGGATGGTGGAACATCAGACATAGGGTTTCAGTCTCTTTCCGGGGCTCTTGAACGTGGCCATGACTTTGTCTATATCTGTTTTGATAATGAGGCGTATATGAACACAGGAATTCAGCGTTCTTCATCAACACCCGTCGGTGCCTGGACGACAACTTCTCCCATTGGCAGCTGCAGTGAAGGAAAGAAAGACGCGAAGAAGGACCTTGTTGCAATTGTTGCAGATCATGGGGTTCCTTACGTCGCCACGGCGACACCAGCTCACCACCTTGATCTGATGAACAAGGTAAAACGGGCGGCTAATACGGTTGGGCCTGCTTTCATACATGTATTTTGTCCCTGCCCTACCGGATGGAAAATGCCGACCTCAAGTGCGATAGATGTCTGTAAGCTGGCGGTGAAAACGAATATCTACCCTCTTTTTGAAATAATTGACGGAAAGCATGTGCTTGGTGGTATCAATAAAAAACCTTTACCCGTTGCTGAGTATTCGAAAATCCAGGGACGATTTAAGCATCTCTCCCAGAGCCAAGTGGATTGTATTCAACACGATGTTGACAAGCGTTATGAACAGCTGATCAGTTTGGCTTCTAGAGAAGTTGTAGCATAATTTACGACAATTACATTGAGTAAATGAATTTTTGTATTGAGGGATGAAATGAATAACGGGCAGGTGTTGGCAAGGAGCCTTATTGATCTTGGGGTGAATACGGTGTTCGGGTTTTCCGGTGTAACTATCATGCCGGTTATTCATGCACTAGATGAATACGGAATCAAAATCGTGGTTGGGGCAAATGAGCAATCCTGTGCATTTGCAGCAGGCGGATATTCTCGAGCCAGTGACGAAGTTGGTGTTGCCGTTGTTACGTCTGGCCCCGCCATCACCAATACCTTGACAGCAGTAGCAGATGCCAATGCCGATTCAATTCCTCTTTTGGTATTTGCGGGACAGGTGACCTGCAGCAAGATGGGTACTGACGAGTTTCAGCATATTAACGTTGAGAGTATTTTCGCAGGTGCTGCAAAAAAAGTTGTTTTGGTGAATGAACTGCAAAATGTAGAGGAAGTAGTTAAGGACGCTTATTATATCGCAAAATCTGGCAAGCCCGGACCGGTTGTCGTGGATTTCCCGTTCGATATACAAAAGAATGAAGGTAAATACCAAGGGATTGATATTGAACGTTTCAGGAGCAAATATGATGAAGAGCGGCACCTCGGGGAAAATCAGTGCCAACAGTTCTTCGAACTTTTGCAGAAAGCCCGACGGCCGCTTCTATATATCGGTGGCGGTCTTAATTCAAAGGCTGGGAGTGAGTTGCTAAGGGCTTTTAGTCGACGTTACAAAGTCCCGTCGATATGGAGTCTTATGGGAAAGGGTGTTCTCGATGAAAAAGGGGATTGGTCTCTTGGTATGCTTGGTATGTTTGGTGTTCCTGCCGCAAATATGGCCATCCAGAACACGGATCTGTTTGTAGCTTTCGGGGTACGTTGGGATGACCGGGTATCTCAAAAAGTTGGAGAGGCTGGTCTTGATGCCAAGATCGCCTACTTTGATATCAATCCAGAAAAGGTGCAGGAAGTAAGATTTTCAAGAAATCCAAAGTTCTCCTTCATAGGAAGAGCAGAAACGGCGTTGGAAGATCTCCTCAAATATGCTGATTATCATGATATCCGTCTCGATATTGCTGAATGGCAAGCTTACACTCGACGCCTGAAGCGAGAATATCCTCTTAATTTCAACAGAGATATTCGGCCAATTCAACAAGCGGAAGTGATGGAACTTCTTTCCGGAAAAATTGATCAGAGTATGAAGATAACAACGGGTGTAGGCAATCATCAGATGCTCGCAGCTCAATATTTATCCACCTTGAAGCCAAAATCATTCTTGACGTCAGGTGGTTACGGAACAATGGGATTTGCTCTACCAGCTGCAATAGGGGTGCATTATGCGAGTCCTGAGAGTACAGTAATCTCAATAGATGGCGACGGCAGTCTCCTTATGAATTTTGGAGAACTCCATACCATTGGCAAATATGGATTACCTGTTAAGGTGCTTTTACTTAATAACCATGGCGACTGCATGGTGAGGAATTACCAGGATTTCGTCTATGACAAAAAATATGTTGCTACTCAAAAAACGAGCGAGGTAGATTTTGCTGATGTGGCCAGAGATCTGAAATTTCGATTTTACCGCCGGATAGATGACAGAGCTGATATTGCCCAAGCCCTGGATGACTTTCTCAGGGCAGAAGGCCCTTCTTTCCTTGAAATAATCTGTGATGTCAACGAAATGCTCTACCCCCGAATTCCTGCAGGCTCTGGATATAAAGACATGATACTTGGACCTTATATGGATAGAGTTAAGAAAGGAAATTGAGGTTGATTGGACAGTGATTGAAATCTGTTTAAGTATATAGAAGTTTTCTAGAATCGCAGGCGACATTACTCAAAATAAAGAGATATGGGTTATCTCAGTGTCGCTCTTGTATAGCAGGTTTAGACCATTCAAAAATCCATTGGTAATCCAAAGCGTATGCCTTGTCATACTGCTTTATCTTCTTCCTGATATGTTTCAGCTTGATCATACCCAAAAAATTTGCCTAAAATGGAGCGTTCTTGCTCTTTGAATTATTCAACATTATTTCCAGAATCCCGACAGAAAATGGAGCAGTTGAAATTATTGATGTTTCCAGATTATTTTTGCTTATCACTTCGGAAAAAATGTTAGGTAACCGGCCTGACACCACGACAGTATCGTACAGTAAAGGATAGAGATTCCCACTGCCAATGAGAATGAACAGACAGATCCAACGATTTGAGCTTGTTCCTGTTAAGTTTTAATTTGATGTTAGCCCAACAACTTGCTCCAAAAGGAGCATTCTTACACCTGATAAA
>CAXMTO010000482.1:0-4472 GCA_964196355.1 uncultured Myxococcota bacterium | reverse complement strand
CCGGCATGGTATAGGCACGCTGACGAGGATAATCTCCAGCTGATCCCAAAATTGTAAAAAAGAGCCTGTTTGTGGCAGGAAGTTTATAATCCCAAAGCCCAAGGACAACACCTACAGCGTCATCGAAACTCCCCCAGACCGACCCGGCAATCAGCATCTGATCCTGCCCATAACCTTTTGCCAGACCTCCAACACCAATGGTAGTGCCCAATGAGTCTGATGGAAAAGCGTAGGGAAGAATCAGTGTTTCCTTGCCCATCTTCGGGTTTTCTTCACGAAGTGTAGTGAATTTCATGGATGCACTGGGCTTGGCGTATAGAGATTGAGGAATGAACAGAAAGCACAGCACGATGGCCATTGAATGAATGAGACTCGATTTCACAGTATCCTCTTTTGGGTTATGTTTTCGTATAAGGTCGAACAGTGTAGTACAAAATAACACCCTCAAGCTACATTTGCATTTCTTTTCGAACTGGTGTTATTCCAATGGCTGCAATAACAAAGCTATTGCATGATTTTACGCAAAGTTCCAGAATAATCTGCCCCCTGATATTTCTGCATTTTAAGGTCAATACGATTTAACCTTCTTAATGCGGCAAAGGATACGTCTTGTCTCACAACGCCATGGTCATACAGCATCTCATCAACGTGACCACTCGCTATAAGCCTCCAATCTAACGGAAGCGAACCACCAGGGTTTATGGCATTTGCGTTTAAATGGATGGTGGTGGTGCAGTTGTGGGTCAAGGCATTGTAAAATAATGGTTTATCAAGGAGCGAGTTCATCTCCTTAATATATTGCTCAAGCAAAGCCCGGGCTCTCTCTTTTGTCCCCAACAGCCTATAGACATAAACCCTTTCTTTTCTATAATTTGTTCGTAATTTTATTATATCTTTTTCGTCGGCTGCTATATAAGAGAGCTCAAATTGCTTAAAAAAGCCCTTCACGGCAGAATATTTCTGAGTTTTGTCTTTTCGTGTCTCTATGGAAATGGCAAGGTGCTGTCCGTCGGAAAAGGCCCAACTCATTATAGTGTGAGCAATATGTTCAGACGCCCAATAGGAAAGAAAAATATCCATTCCCTGGAGTTTATCTAAATTATATTCTCTTGTTTCCCATCTTTGTTCAAATTCGGTCTCAGTCGTGTAAGCAAAGTTTCGCACATTATACATTGTCAGCTTGTCATTCTGAATATCCCCATGTGAAATCTGTGCAACATCCACAGCCCAATTCTTATTATTCGTTGGTTGAAGTGTCTGCCACCAGGCAAGAAAAATTCCAAAAAAGAGAAGACAAAATAACAGACCCTTAAAAAAAGTACGGGTATAAATAAAGACGACCGGCAGTAGCCCGCCAAAAAGAACCGCAAGAGTTATTTTCAGCCAATCTGGATCCGGGCCGGAAAAGTAGATGCCAAGACAACCATACGCCCAGGCTCCTGACAATGGCACAAAAAAGACTATCTTGAAAATTACCCCTAAACAACTCCTCTTTGCCTTCATTACCTACTCCCTCACTATGCGTTAAACACTACACTACAACTGCCCAATGACTCTTGGGGTTAATTGATACCACCCCTTCCCTTCTTTATCCTCTCAACAGTATGGGAAAGTATCTTTAATGTCCAATATAGAACTTCAAAGCTAAATATCTATCTATTACCACCACACCGGCAATAGTAATTTCAATATGCAAACCTTGCCATACCCCGGAAGGAAAAGAGGTTAGATTCGTTTTGAAAAGGTTTTGGACATGTTGGATGCAGTACGGATTCTGCCCTGCTCCAGTTGACCGAGAGTAACACTCAGAGTTTCTCTCTTTGCATGAGCGAGTTTGAACCAGTTGAGGATCTCCTTATGAAGAACCTCTTCCCCTACTCCCCGGCGCACACTGTTCAGGTCCACCGAGTTGTCCAATCTGCCGGAGTTGATAAACGTCCACTGGTTGTTCTGCTGTGATACGATGCCGGTGTGCCCTCTTTTTTCGGTCGAAAAGGACAGGATCTGCCCGTTATCAAGGAGCGGTGTAATCTCTCTCATGAGAGTGGCCGCCTCATCTCTCCAATTTGCAATATCTGGATAATTTTTGGATAGAACCAGAGATCCTGCCGCCTTGACAATGCCCTCACCATTAAGATAGGCATTGGGTGCCATTCCCTTGTCACGAGCCATACTGGTAAGTTTAGTATAGAGCCCGTCTCTTCCGTTATAGGGAATATCCATATTCCGCAATCCTTTCACCAGTAATTCATAACAATTAATTTTATCGTAGGATGTGCCCAGATACCTCTGCACGGCCTCACTGAGATCGGTTGCGGGGGGACCGATATTTTCAGGTATAGTCGAGTTGGCTGCAAGTTCCTTTGGTACATCAGGAACAGCACGGTGCGACACTGGTGCTGTTTTTTCAGCAACATTCCAGGTAATCTCCCCACTTTCTTCATTGAGATAAATTTGTGTTCCATCGGCGATGCGATGAAAAGGTTTATCCTTATTGACACTGCTGGCAAGGAGATTCCAGGTGTGCTCCCGGAGCTGCGGGTGGTTTTTCAAAAGGTGGGAAACAGTAGTGTTGGTACTGTCGATCCTGCCAAGTCCGATGGGTTGTTTTTCACCCGAAGAGGCCACCTCTTTCACAAAAGAGGAGTTGTTCTCTGGTTGGATGACAGGAGAGTGAATTATAGCCTTAGCATCTTTGAAAGGTGGTGAATCATTGGCAGCAATCGACCAGGAAAGAGTTCCTTCTTTGCGATTGTAATATATTCGAGTCCCTGGCTGGATTTTTGTGTAGTCATTGTTTTTGTTTTGTTCTGCCTTGATAATGTCCCAAGTCGATGAACTGAGCTCTTTATGTTGTATCAGCAGCTCTGAAACAGTCGGTGTTTCGGCAGTGATTTTACCAATTAATATGTCCGGTTCAGCAGGTTCGGAATAGACCTGCCGGGATTTGAGATCATCAACATGCCTTGTAAGTAAATCATTGAATAACTCCGACTGGGTAACTTTCGCGGGCGGGGAAATTATTACTCCAGCCGAGCGACTAAAAATAGGTGTGATTAAATTATCCATATAACTCAAAGAAAGTAAAATTATTTTCAATCCATCTATCGTACCCTTGCAATTATTGTTCCAAGAAACACTACCAAGGACTGTTACTCTATCGACAGAAAGGCTGTATTGTTTTAATGGTCTGCTTCAAAAGGCTGTTGAAGAACTGGTTGATTTTATCAATTTCAGCCTGATCCAGCGAACGCTCACCTTCTTCTGTCAAAATATTGTCACACCTGTCGCAGAAACAGAACAACCCATGAAAATCCTGTGGCTGAATCTTAATATTCTCAGGAAAAAGTAATAGTGTTCCGTTCTTCGACACCCACAAAAATCTGGGAAAAGGGACATAAGCATGATAAGTTATAATAAAAAATTATCATCTATCATCTTCCCTGGAATTTCTCGCACCCCACAAGGGGGTATAAGTACCATGGTGATATATCTAACAACATAATTTCAAAAACCATTCCTCAGTTTCTTGTTTTTTATTGCAGTGTTTCTGGAGTAAGGCACTAAATGATTCATCATGTCGAGGTTCAAGTCCTCATACTTCTTCTTATTTCCTCTCTGGTCGGAATCTTCGCACGACGGGTCCGGCTGCCTTATACTCTGGCACTGGTTCTCGCCGGTCTGGCACTGAGTTTTATTCAACTCGAAGCGTTGAGTGATGTTAATCTCACCTCTGATCTTTTAATGCTCCTGTTTTTACCACCACTCCTGTTTGAAGCGGCATATCACCTGCCATTTGATGATTTTAGAAAAAACGGCGCACATATTGCGTATCTGGCACTGGCAGGGGTGCTGATAACCGCCAGCCTGACAGCCCTGGGTACTTTTGGAGCCTTCAATTACCTTGGTCTTGTCGAAAATTTTAACTGGACGCATGCGTTTCTCTTTGCCGCCGTAATATCTGCAACCGATCCGATCAGCGTCCTTGCACTTTTTAAAGAAGTGGGTGCGCCTAAACGTCTGTACCAGATAGTTGAAGGTGAATCTCTTATCAACGACGGTGTGGCTGTGGTCATTTTTGCAATTGTTGTTGCTGTGATTGGTCTCCCCTCCAGCCATGGCCCAGCCGCTGAGCTCCATGGAGCACAGGCAATAATTGGATTCGCCTGCATTACTTTTGCAAAGACAGCCATTGGCGGAATTCTTGTGGGAGCTGCTATTGGAGGGTTTGCCAGTGTCATGACACGCCAGGTCGATGACCATCTCATAGAAATAACACTGACAACGCTGGTTGCCTGGGGATCATTTTTAATAGCGGAAGAACTGCATGTTTCCGGGGTATTGTCTACGGTCTCCGCCGGAATTCTTATGGGGTCTTTCGGTAAATATTTCGGAATGAGCGCCTCCACACGAATTGCCGTACAGGACTTTTGGCAATACATGGGTTTTCTCTCAAACTCCTTTATTTTTTT
>CAXMTO010000481.1:0-28389 GCA_964196355.1 uncultured Myxococcota bacterium | reverse complement strand
TCAGCATCACATTGAGGACTCTCGCTAATGTGTCCTTGGGAAAAGATTCACGAAATTTAATATCGGATACTGCTATTACCGTGGCCTTATGGGTAAAGATAAACTCAGATTATTTAGGAACCAAAGAGCAGAGTTGTCTCTTCTGGGCCAACGCAGATTTCCAATCCAAAAAGATATCCTTTGGCAATCGTAAGCATTAAAGTAAATCCGCAAATTAACCTTCTTCCTGATAATCTTATTAGTGGTAAAGATCGAAAAATCTGACAGAAAAGGAGCATTCTGGAGCTTTAGAACTGTCAAAATTGCTTCCTGAAAATCAGCAGTAAATGGAGCACTCTAATTTATTGATAATTCCAGAGAGTCAATGAAAGAGATTCTGGAACCATCTTTGATCGCAAAATGCTCCATTTGCAGCTGGGTTTTTGGAACAAATTTTGAATTTATGAAATTGTCAGGATGCTCCTCTTTTGAACATTTCGTTGCCTTGTGCCACGCTGTTCCATTGACGAGGAGCAGTCTTTTCACATATAATTTACTATCTACAATTAATATCAGAGCGAGATAAAGCCAAACCTGCCGCAAGACAGGGACGGAAAGCCACGGGTCTCAGGTGATAGCCGGGTTGCCTATTTTTTAATAAGGCGGCTCGGCTTTTTTGTTGTCGGGTAATAAAAGGGCAGTTGCATTTTTCATGGTTAGAATCGCTGGTCTGTGTAACTCTTTTCTCTTTTAAATGGGTTTGAATAACCAAGTACTGAAATTCAGGAGGTCTTTTGATGCTCGATTCCATCCGCCCAATTGAGTTCGCCGAGATCGAGGCTGCTCGTGATCGCATCGCCGGCACTATCGTCCGCACGCCTATGGTGAGCCTCGATCTGGGGCCCGGCTATCCCGACATTCGCCTAAAACTAGAGAACCTTCAGCTGACCAACGCCTACAAGATCCGTGGTGCCGCGAACGCTGTCTCCTTGTTATCAGACGACGATCGAAAACGCGGGATTTGGACGATCAGTGCCGGAAACGCGGGTCAGGGTTTGGCCCACGCCGCGAGATTGGCCGAAGTTCCTTGCACCGTCGTGGTCATAGAGACGGCCCCGAAAGTTAAGCTCGACCGCATGCGCGCGCTGGGCGCTCGACTTGTGCCCGTACCGTATGCGACCGCCTGGCAAGCCCTCGAAGACCGAACGTATCCCGGAGTCGAAGGAACATTCGTGCATCCATTTGATGATCACAATTTCATCGCTGGCCATGCGACGATGGGGCTTGAAATTCTTGAAGACGCACCTGATACAGCCGCGGTGATCGCCAGCATTGGAGGGGGCGGACTCATCACGGGCGTAGGCACTGCGATCAAGGCCCTCCGCCCGACGACCCTGGTGTGGGGAGCTGAACCAGAAACCGCGGCCCCGGCGGCGCTGTCATTCTCCTTGGGATCTCCGCAGGCTTTCCCAAATTGGAAAGCGTCCTTCGTGGACGCTGCGGGCGGACGTAGCGTCTTTCCCCGAATGTGGCAGCGGATGCGGCCAGTGCTCGATGGCTGCATTGTCGTCAGCCTAGAGGAGACGAAGCAGGCAATGCGTCTAATGGCAGAGCAGGTACGCGTAATCAGCGAAGGCGCGGCGGCCCTACCCCTTGCGGCGGCCCTGACCGGGAAAGCGGGACCGGGTCCTATCGTGGCAATCGTATCGGGCGGCAACATCGACTTGACTGCATTCAGCGAACTCATCGGGGCAATTCCATCTCCCGCCAAGGGCACCAACGGGTAAAACTAGCAGCAGATTGCAGCGGTCAGTTCACAGCGCCTCGCCGCTGAACCGGAGTGCTAATATCGCCATAACAGACTTGAGATAACTTGTTTATAGGTTGATTATGACTGAAAATAAAAAACCCCGAATAGCCTTGGTAGTTGGTGATCCGTGTGGTATAGGCCCTGAATTATCGGCAAGACTGTTGGCAGACCCCGAGATAAGTAAACAGGCAGATATCGTCGTAATTGCAGACCAAAACGTCTTTAGCGAAGGTCTAGAAATAGCGGGAGTTTCGTTTGATTACCGTCTTGTGGAGTCAACATCGGACAAAAACTTTATGGTTGACGAAGGAGTAGTGCTGTTAAACAATCCGGGACTCCTGACTGGGGGCTACCAGTTAGGAAAGGTGTCACGTGAGTCTGGCGTGTATCAGCTCGATTGTCTAGCTAAAGCCCTTGACCTCTGTAAGCAGGGATTCACCAACGCAATGTGTTATGCCCCACTCAACAAGGAGGCTATGCACCAGGCAGGTCTTGAGCATGGGGATGAATCAGGTTTCTTTATTGACCTCCTTGGTCATAGTGGGGATTTCGGGCTTTTGAATACCTTAGGAAATTTATGGACTTCAAGGGCTACTTCTCATATTGCGCATTGCCAGGTGAGTGACGTGTTAAGCAAAGAGGCTGTGATGGAAGCGACACGACTTCTTGATAATGCAATAAGAGCAAGCGGCAATAGTAGTCCCAAGATTGCCGTCGCAGGTCTGAATCCACATGCTGGGGACGGCGGGATGTTTGGCAGCGAAGAGATTGAGATCATTGAACCGGCGGTCAAAGCGGCCCAAGCTGATGGAATCAATGTGGAAGGGCCGTTTCCTGCCGATACCATATTCCTAATGGGACGCGATGGTAGGTACGATGCCATTGTTACCATGTATCATGACCAAGGCCAGATCGCCATGAAATTAATGGGATTCGATCATGGAGTGACACTTCACGCAGGGCTGGATTTTCCGATTACCACATCTGCCCAGGGTACTGCCTTTGACATTGCAGGAAAAGGTGTTGCTAACGAAAATGCTCTGCGGGCAGCATTCTTGCTAGCCTGCTCTATGACCTAGGCTGTGCGCGACACTAAGAAACTTAACAGGGGGAGGCGGCACGAGACGGTTGTTCTTGGAGGTGTCGAAAATTTACTGATAGAAGTTGGTTTAACTATGCTGCCACCTACCGCCACCAATATTACCTGCACGATTAAGAAAAGGCTTGATCAGATAAAATCACTCGCCAGAATAACCTAACAGGAACAAAGCATTTTGACGTCCAAGATGGTTCCAGAAATTTAATAATCTGGAATTATCAATAATTTAGAGTGCTGCACTTGCAGCTGGTTTTCTGAAAATATTTTTGGCTTTTTAATAGGTGCCAGGATGCTCCTTTTCGGACATGTTTTGTGGGGGATGACCAATTGAAACCACCTCAGGAAAAAAGGTCAATATTTTTTCCTCTATGCTATCGATTAATCTTACCGAATCCGGACCTTATTCTTCTTCATAAATGTATTACATCTGAGTGGCTTTAAAGGAGTGGCCAATTTATCTTCAGTTAGTGTCACGCTGTTCCATTGACTAAGCACAGTCGCTTCACATATAATTCAGGGAGTAATATTAAAAACTGAGAGAAAGCCAAACCTGTCGAAGGCAGGGACGGAAAGCCACGGGTCTTTATAGATAGCCGAGTTGCCTTGGATATAGGTAGCCCGGCTTTTTGTTTTTCATGCCTTATTCTTAAAATTGCATTGAACTCCGCCAGGAGGGTATGATTTTTCAGATTAATCTTATTTTTACGAAACCATGCTGGCTTACACAATGAATTCAGCGACAAATCTATTGCGAGATGAGACAGATGCCACCTGCCACAACCGGTTTGGTGCAATAATGGGGACCTGACCTTAAATTCTGATCTTCTCTTTTTGGGCTGAGCGTGGACGAAAATGGTGATCGTACATATAAATAAAAAAGAAAAGCATAGAGCCATTTAAGAGTAAGATTGACAAAACAATTTGGGACACTAATCGGGTAGGATACCTTAAATCTGTCATGGTTACAGATTCTAAATCAAAAAATAAGGAGATACTGTTATGGCTACACGTGAAGAACTGGAAGAAAAATACGACGACTGCCAGGAGACTCCTGACTATGTGGCCGTTGCGCTGGAGGCCTTCAGCGATCTCGATGACAAGGATTGGGCTGTCGAGTTGTACGAAGAAGGCGCGGACTGGGCAGCGACAGCCCAGGACTTTATGGCGCTTTCCAACGGTGCCCGCATAATCCTCGGGGACACTGAAAAGGCAGCCGAGTATTTCGAACAAGCCAAAGGGGCCTGCAACAATGCCGGTGAGTTGATCGAACTGGCAGTTTCAGCAGCCGAAAACGACAACAAAGAAAGTGCCAGAGAGATGTTCATGGCCGCCGCCGAGAAGGCTACCAAGGCTTCAGAATTTCTGGGTTTATCCAAAAATATTAACGAGGCACTCGGCGACAAGGAACTGGCCAGGGAAGTGAGCGCCAAGGCCAAGGAACAATGCTCGACCCCTGCCGATTTCGCAGAACTGGCCCGTGGGCTGATCAACGATTTTGATGATCTGGATCAGGCCAAGGAGGTTTTAACCCAGGCGGCTGGATCCTGTAAAAGCGGTGCAGACTTTGCCGCACTTGCAGCAATCGCCGGGGAGCTGTTTCCGGACAGCGACCTTGGCAGCACGCTTTTCCAATCTGCTGAGGAGCAAATCGACTCCGGTCTCGAAATGGGTAGTCTTGCCAAAGAGGCGGTGGCTGCTTCAGGTGACAAAGAAAATGGTTCCAGGCTTTTCAATAAAGCCAAGGATATGCTCGACAGCGGCGAGGACCTGGTTAAACTTGCCGCGATGATCCAGGAATCGCTTGAGGATAAGGAACTGGTTCTGGAAACCTATAAAAAAGCCGGTGGTTACTTCACCTCCTACAAGGAAATCATGAATCTCGGCGATTCCGTTCTCAAGGATACCGGCAATAAAGTCTATGCCGGCGAGATCTATCTGAAAGCAGCGGAGACTGATCCGGAAACCCCGAAGCTTGTCAGTGTAGCCGGAAAGCTGGCTGATGAAATTGGCGACACCGACGGTGCCGTAAAGGTTCTGCACCAGGCCGAAAATTCGGTCAAAACTAACTCCGGGTTCCAATCCATGGCCGATGCAGTCCTGAAATATGCGACTGATCAAAAGTGGCTCGAGGATATCGGTCTGCAGAAGGAGAAGCGCGCAGAGCACGCAAAGCTCTATGACGATTACCTTAAGCGCGAACAGGAAGCCCTGAGCGGGGCCACTTTGTGGAATCTCGGTCATGAGGTGATGCAGACAACAGGAGATCACCCTTATGTTCGCAAGCTCTTCACCAATGCTGAAAAGCTGACCAACTATTTTGAGGACTACATGAACCTGGCCGATTTAATTGCCGGTGACCTCAGCGACAAGGAATGGGCCGACCGAATTTACTCGGAGCAATTTGAATCAGCAGGGGAGTTTGTCAAGAAAAAGAATATCGCCGCTGCTACGATGAAAAACCTGAAGGATGAAGCGAAGGTTAGAGGCTATTTTAAAAAGATGGAGGAGGACTGCGATCGAACCTCCGATTATATCAAGCTGGCGACGTCTGTAAACAACATTCTCGGTGACGAGGGATGGACAAGGACACTGTATCAAGAGGCTCAGGTTAACTGCGATGACCGATTCAGCCTGTTGACCCTGGCTGGTAAAATCCTTGAAAGTCTCGGCGATGAGAAATGGGCCGGTGAGTTATACGGAAAGGTCGCTGATCAGTGTGCTGACGGCTACCAGTATGAACATCTTTTCCATATCGTCGAGCATCAGAGTTCCAATAAGGAAACGCTGAAACAACTCTATAAGAAAGCGGAGGAAAAACTTTCCAACGCCAAGGATTTCTCCTCCCTTGCCGAGAGTGTCGTACGAAGATTCGATTCCCAGGACTGGGCCCGTACGATTTATAAAAAAGCAGTGGAGGCACCGGATATCCAAAAGTTCAAATTTGAGGTGGCAGCGAGTGTAGTAAAAGTGCTTGAGGACCGTCAGTTGGCAGGTATCATACGTAACAGCTGACAGCCATATCCTTTTTTCTAACGATGGGAGCGGTCGATGCCCAACCTCGGCAGAGACCGCCTGTCCTTCGCAATTATTCGTACTTTCTGAAATCATTGACAAATTTGCATGCACCTGCCAAGCTGGAATCATGATGAAAACGCTTGGAAATTTTGTTTTGTTCATTTGGTCGAAGTTCAAAATCACCTCGAATCTCGCTGCCGAGACCTGCTATGATATCAGGAGGTCGTTAAATTGTGCCGTGGCATGTTTACTCTAATGTGTCGCGGTACATCTGGAGTGGGGTTGAGGGCAGACAACTTGCTTGATGCAAGATATTATTATTATTAATAAAATAGTATAGGAAATTAATAAATAATAATTCCTCTCAATGTCCTTTTATCGTAATATATCTGATGGCTTGATGCGTACTGTACAACAATCATTGATTAGTCATGGAAGAAAATAGAAAGAAAAAGTTCCGCCAGCAAGTCATGCAGCGCGCTAAAAAGCGAGGCAATGACATCTCACCGTTCGATGCCAACCAAAATTCTTTCGAGGTTGTGGTGACACTGATGCCTGCCAGTGAGACGTTGCATGTAGCAAATAGCTTTTTCCATGAAAAAATTCTTCCTGCTTACACTGAATATAAATCACGGATCTTAAAGATTGAGCATAAAAAACGCCAGTTCTATTGTCTGGCTTGCTCACTGTCTTTTGCCTCGGCAGTAAGGCCATTACGTGTAGCCCTGAATAGTAATTATTACAGCAAAAACAAACACCTGAGCACATTTACCATTTACCTGGTAAACTGGCTATCTGACAATGGGTATCTCAATGTGATGCCGGGAACAAACTTTAGCAATGCTGGTGGCGGGAAAAGATGGACAAGAGTGTGTCCTACAAGGAAGCTGAAGAATGAACTACTGAGCAGGGTTACAGTCTAATGCATACCGATTCCAGGATTGCCCTGCAGATTTTGGAGCATTTCACTGATAAAGGTGAGGCCTGCCTATGCATCCACGACTCATTCCTCGTGGTTGAACATTTGGCGGATGAATTGAGAGAAGTGATGGATATTTCATACAGAAATATCACCAAAACCATTTCTCCGGACCAGGGTATTTACTACTGTAATATCAGCAAAAAGTAAGAAAATCTGCACTCCAAAGGGAGCCTACACTAAATGTGGACTATCTGTCAGAATTTATTAGTTATATATGGAATAGGTATCCCTGTATAAGTAGCCAGTATAGATCTGTGTATCAGTAAGGTGGGATGATGCCATGAAGAGAGATTAATGTAGGAGTAATAGTATGGATAATTCGGGGTTTTTCTTGATCTCCGGTTTTAGTACCTATTTTTAGTACCAAAACAAGTACTATTATTTACAGCACTCCTCTCTCCAATTCCGCTTTGCTGGGTACCATCATTGCATCCTTGT
Source organism: uncultured Myxococcota bacterium (assembly GCA_964196355.1). GTDB lineage: Bacteria > Desulfobacterota > Desulfobulbia > Desulfobulbales > Desulfocapsaceae > Desulfomarina. The sequence continues at coordinate 21,066 of CAXMTO010000481.1, read as the reverse complement.
ACTGGCGAAAAGATCTAACTCTTATCTGGTTCACATACCTGTCCATCATATAGCCCTGATACGTTGTAAAATAGTATTCCCAGTACAATGCAAAATGAAAAGCCTGCTTTTATCTGTAAAAATTTGCGGATATCACCGAGTGTTCAATAGCTTTGTCTCAATGGTGGCCATAACCGTAACCGATTACGAATCGTAGCTATGGTCCTTTTTCAGATACAGGCGGCTCCTGATTTATTACTGACAATACCCTGACCATTTTCTATGTACTCAGCGGCAGGGTGTAAAGTATTTGTGTTCCCTCTCCTTTTTTGCTGTATACCTTGATGGTGCCGCCATGAGCTTCGATAATAGCTTTGCAGATACTGAGACCCAGACCGTATCCACCTGTTTTGCGCGAACGTGAGGCGTCAACACGATAAAAGGGTTCAAAGATATAAGCCAGCTCATTCTCCTCAATGCCACAGCCATTATCAGTAATGGTGATTACGGCATTTCCTCTTTTCCTGGAGAGTCCTACCTCGATTGGCCTGCTGTCACTCGATGAAAATTTAAGGCCATTTTCGATGCAGTTGGTCAGTACAGTCTGCAGAGATTTCTCGTCTACCAGGGAGTAGAGAGATTCAATTGGCGGCGAAAATATAACAGCTGGAATATTTTGTTTATACTTGGCCGTGACAGATTGAATCAGCTTGGTCAAATTATATTTTTCCAGATCCTGCCTGTGGGAGTTGTGATGTTCCCTTGCTGTTTCAAGAATACCGCGTATCATCTCTTCCATCTCAGCAATATCTATCGCCATGTCCTTGCTGGTCTCCGTGTTTTCTAAAAGCTCCAGGGCAACCCGCAGGCGTGTTAGTGGTGTGCGCAATTCATGGCTGATATCCCGCAGGAGGTGCTCTTTTGCTGCTAGAGTGCTTTTAAGCTGTGCCGTCATTTCGTTAAAGCTGCTTGCCAGGTCGGTCAGCTCATCGTTGCCACGCAATGGAACCAGATGGGAAAGATTTCCTTCTTTTACCTGATGAACCCCGGTGCCCAGCCATTTCAAGGGCAAGAGCACCCTCTTGATGGCCAAGTAGCTGGCGAAAAGAGCCGCTGAGAGCAGGAAAAACAGAATAAGGTGGGTAGACCTGCTGTGGCGGTCCTCTTCATCTGCTCCGGCAAACTCGAAGAAAAGAAGGCCTTTATCTGTTTGCAATCTGAGGTAATGGTGGCCAAATTTTCTGCCAACCTGAATGGAATTGTTGCCATGTAGATTACGAAAACGCACTTTTTCCGCTGCCGGGAAAGTGTTTCGTGTTGTCCAGCGTTGATTTTCACCGATATAGGAGAGGTGCATGCCTGTTTTTTCTGAGAGTTGCAAGGCTTTCTGCCTATCCGGCGGTGAGCCGATATCTTCTACTATGTATTGAATGTAGCGGCTGGCATTTTTATAAAAGGGGCCTTCTGTACCGTGCCGCGAGGTAAAAAATGTAACAACAACTGTGATAAGAATAAGGAGCCATGTGGCCAGACTGATAGCGATCAGCTTGGTAAAAACAGAGCTGAAAAAGCGGTGCAGTCTTTTCAATTTAGGCAATTTCATCATTCTTTCCTATGAAGACATAGCCAGCTCCCCAGATTGTTTTAATATAACTGGGATTTTTAGGATCATCATCAAGCTTGTGTCGCAGACGGCTGATGGCGATGTCCACGGTTCGGTTGAAAGCATCGGAGTCTATGCCTCGTAACTCCTGCAGTATCTCATCACGGTCAAATACTCTGCCAGGTTTACTGCAGAGAAGAGAAAGGACCATAAATTCATTTGTTGTCAGTTGAAGATCTTTTTCCTGCAGCGAGGCCTGTCTTGCCTGCTTGTCGATGCGGAGTTCTCCAAAACGCGCAGTTTCAGAAAAATTCCCTTGGCTGCGTCGCAGTACTGTATTGATCCTGGCGACCAGCTCTCGGGGTTCAAAAGGTTTTGCCAGATAATCATCACTGCCAAGTTCCAGGCCGACCACTTTATCTGTGAGTTCACCACGTGCAGTCAGCATAATAATTGGCACTGAACTTTTCTGACGAATGGTTTTGCATACCTCGAATCCGTCCATTTCCGGCAGCATAATATCTAAAATAATAAGATCCGGTGAGAGTTTCTGCATCAGTTTGAAACCTGCTGATGGCGTGTGTGCTGCATCAACCATGAATCCAAAATCTGCTAAAAATCGTATCAGCAGTTTGGTGAGTTTCTCGTCATCATCAATAACTAGAATCTTCTGTTTCATAACAATTACTCAATGTGGTATGCCTGTATAGCAGATAGAAAACTGGCGCTGCATAAATATAGGACAAAATGGAAAGATTGAATGCACATACTAAAATTTCTTTACTCTTCATAGAATGGTTGCCTGCCCTTTGTCAACTCCAATGACAAGATGGCCCTGCAGCCGGAGAAGGTGTGGAAATGGCTGCAGGACCCTGGAAGAAGAGAGAGGGGCTAATTAATGATGTGATCTCTTTGAGTGATACTTTTCAAATTTTTCCAGTTTAGCGATAAGCTTTTCTTTCTGCTCGGCACTGAGTTCAGCGTGGAATGCTGCCAGCCTGTCCACTGCAAGATCAATGAGTGTATCCATTTTGGCGCGGTGATCTGCAATCAGTTGCCTAACAACTTCTTTGTCGATTGTTTCATTTGCAAGCTGTGTTTTGATAGTTTCATGCATTTCAGCCTTGTCCTCGTGCATGTTCTCAACCTGTTCCTCAAGCTCAGTACGAATTCCACTCAGTTTTTCCTGCTGCTCTGCGTTGAGGTCAAGTGCCTCACTAAAGTAATCGAGCATAAATTCACCTTTTGGGCGGTGTTCTTTGCAGGCAGTAAAGAGAAGAAGTGAACTGACGACTGTTACAGCGAGGGTGATGAATCCTTTTTTCTTTTTCATGATTTTCTCCTGGGTATTTAATTGGTGTTAAATAGGACATATTGTCCAGCGTTGCAGACACCATAAAAACAAATAGAAAATAAAGCCTTTCAGCGAGGTAACAGGTTGTAACAAATTGTAACAGGGGGGATGTGGGTTAGCCACCCACCATATTGGGCAACACGGTAACAACCGAGGGAAAAAGGACAATGATTACCAGGGCGACCATTAATAAGAGAAAAAACGGGATTGCGGCATAGGCCACACGGAGAATGTTGAGACCGGCCTGCTCTACCTTGGGATTACCACCGAGGTAGTAAGAACAACAACATAGATGCCGTCAAGAAAACAACCAAGGATAGCAAAGAAAACGGTCAATGCCCCAAAGAAGGGCGTAGGGGGGGTAACTCCATGGCAACTGTAAGAAAGGCTGCCCCGGCCAGGATAGAGGAGGTGGGTAGGCAATTCGAGAACAGCGGAGAATAAGCAGCACTGCTTGTCCTTGGATGGGTGTACATATTGGGCTGTATAATAGAATACCAGCAGCAGAACCTAAGAGCAGTTCAAGACATGATATCCCTGATGCAATATAATCATATACCTGAAAAATATCAGAAACCATCTTAGATTCAGACATCTACCAAGAATGAATCCTGCCAACACATGATATGTAGCAGCATTTCAAAACAAGATTGCCGTTGGGTTGCGAATGAGTAAAGCAGGATATATCTTGTTCTGATTGGGCCTGAAACAGGATTGTCGCCCATTTAACGCTAGCATAATAAGACCCACCATTCGAGGAAGTGACTTTGATACACAGTGACAAAATATCAGAAGAAATACTTAATATTATTAATGAAAGAGTAGGCACCGATCGGGACAAATTTAAAATACCGCCCCCTGTTTTCATGGCAATGAAAGGTGAATTTGTGTCTTTTAGTTTAGACGAGTCTTACCTCCGTTGTAAGTTTCCCGTTTTGGCTGAGCAATTAAATCCCTATGGCCATATGCAAGGTGGCATCGTTTCTGCTGCAATTGATAATACAATCGGACCACTGAGCATGTTAATTGCATCAACAAGTGTAACTCGTAAAATGGAAGTTAAGTATTCGAGTGGTATTGAGGCCGATGTTGATTTCATCTACGTAACAGCTAAGTTTTTAGAAAAAAAGAAAAGGTTTTTATATTTCGAAGCAATTGTTGATAATGAAACTGAAACTATCAAATATGCTACATCAAAATCTACTCACTGGATTATTTAATCACACCTGCGCACTACGCGCAAATTCTTGACCGTCTTTGTTTTTCTGTTTTCTACTCAACGGCAGACAATGCCCATATCTCGTTCATGAAATGCAGATGTCGGCGGCCAGTTGTGCGGAAAATCGTAACAGGTTACGAATCGTAAATGTTTTTATTATAGATACGGACGGCACCAGCTTCGGTATTGGTAGGAACAGGCAATAGCGTTGAGAACGGCGGAGGATTAACGAGATTGCTTGCTCTTGACTGGCTGTATACACTTCATTGCTCTGTGGAATTCTAACAGCACAGCCAAAGGTCAGTTATTACTTATTTCACGATTTCCCTGGCAAAAGTTAACACCCGCTCCTTGGTTGCAGCATCAAAATTATCCGGGGTACTGCATTTTCCCAAAAAGAGTTCCCCTGCTTTGACAGCTTTATGAGGGGATTGCAATCGGTTAAAGGCAATAAAAACAGGCTCAGCATTATTTTCATAGGGACCTGCTCCGGTTACCAGAAGGGCTTGGCGTTGTCCTTCTACTAAAGAGGTATGAGTCGGCTTGTGGTAGTCAACATACAGGCTGTAGGTTCTGTCAATAAAAGTTTTTAGAGGACCTGCGAGGCCCCAGAAGTATAGAGGTGAAGTGAAAACTACCAGGTCGGCTGCCACCATTTTATCCAGAATCTCTGAAGCATCATCTTTTTGAATACAAGCAACTTTGTCAGGTGTATCTTTACATTTTGCGCACGCAAGACACCCTTTGATATTTTTGTCAAAAAGATAGATGGATTCAACTTCATGGCCTATTGAAGTGAGTTCATTCTCCACCCATCCTGCCGCTGTTGCAGTATTGCCTTTTTTTCTGGCGCCGCCGTGAAGTGTAAGAATTTTCATATTGTCTCCTCGTTTATTAAATAGAGTGGAAGTACAGGTTCGGTTCGATTGGACAGAGAGTATCGGGTTGGTTAAAGTTTTGTCAAATAAATAATGTTCACTCGCCTTGACCAGAAAAAATCTCATTCAAATTAGAAAATGCAATGAAAATAGAAATATTTTCTGTTTTGGTACAATTTTCCAATTTAGGTTCAACGATAGACAAAGCTCATATCTCTTACAGGTACATGCTATAGAACAGTTTGTGACCACAACCGTAAGGTGGCTATCCAGATATTTTCTTAAATACAGGCTTCACGGGATTCATTGTTGCCCAAAATGGGAAACAGCGTTGAGAATAGCGGAGATTAAATGACACCGCCTGTTCCTGGTAACATGTATACCAATCATCGTCCTATAACTTTTTAGTGGTAGAGCTTAAGAAAATCCAAAATCCTTTAAAAGATTCCAGATTATTTCTAAAGTGGCAAACTTGACATAATATACGTGATTGATACTCCCTCCCCCTTTCTACAGCAGTAGGTCTCGGTTCCTTCTCCTCTTGAATCCTGACCAAGTAGACTTACTTTATCGGCATGAACGTTTCACCCAATATAGGCACATGTTCTTGGAAATACGATTCCTGGCAAGGTCTTATCTACCCTGAAGAGAAACCGTTTAATTATCTCCAGGAATACAGTCGTTATTACAAGACTGTTGAAATAGACCAATGGTTCTGGAGCCTGTTTTCAGATGACAAGGTTGTGTTACCAAAACCCTCAGTGGTTCAAGAGTACACTGGGTCCGTCCCTGACGACTTCCTATTCTGCATCAAGGTACCCAATAGCATTACTCTTACCCACTATTACAAGCTCAAAAAAACAGGCACTCTCATACCTAATCCTCACTATCTGTCTATAGATCTGATGCACAGATTTCTTGAGCGGCTTGAGACCATGTCAAAAAATATTGGTCCACTAATCTTCCAGTTCGAGTATTTGAATAAGCAGAAGATGCCTGGAGGAATGAATCAATTTATTGACCGATTCGGAGAATTTGTGGAACAACTGCCAAAAGGTTTCCAGTATTGTGTTGAAAGCAGAAACCCGAACTTCCTCAAGGATGACTATTTTTCTTTTCTTAGCGCTTCTGATCTACACCATGTTTTTCTGCAAGGCTACTACATGCCTTCCATTTTTGACTTGTACACCAAGCATAAGGGCCAGATAAAAGATATTGCAGTGGTAAGATTACATGGTCCTGATCGAAAAGGAATAGAGAAAAAAACCGGCAAGTCTTGGAGCCAGATTGTAGCTCCAAAGGATAAGGACATTGAATCGCTTGTGGATATGCTTACCGATTTAAATTCCCTGGGTATTGAGTCTTTTGTGTATGTGAACAATCACTTCGAAGGATCTGCTCCAAAAACAATCCAGAAGGTTATGGATCGACTTCCTTTTTAACATCCGAGATCGTAAGGAAATGTATTTTATTTGCCCCAAATAAGTTCTATTTTAGGTTGTCATCCTTTTGATATTAAATGGATTCTCTACTCTCCCATAAATGTAAAATAGCCATTCTCTTTTTAAAGAGTGTAATAATATGTCTTTTGACAGCATGTTCTCCAAATTTTATTACATCTCCGAGCCCAGTATTGTCTTCCCCGAGCATTGCAGAGCACATTTTCACCTCATATGACAATACTGAATTGCCACTGAGAGTGTGGTTACCTTCTCGTGAAATAAATGGTGTAATTATCGCAGTACATGGTTTCAATGACTACTCAAATTTTATTAAAGATTCTGTATTGTTCTTCAATAATCAAAAGCTGGCTATCTATTCATATGATCAAAGAGGATTTGGAGATACCAAGACAAGGGGTAGATGGAGTGGAGGGCAAAAGCTATCAAACGATTTGAGTACTTTTGTTAAACTTATCAGAGAAATACATCCCCATATTCCAATATATATCCTTGGTGACAGTATGGGCGGAGCTGTCACCATAGTAACTATGTCAACCAAAGATCTTCCGGAAGTGAATGGTGTCATACTTATCGCTCCTGCCGTATGGGCTCGTTCAGAAATGCCTTTCTATCAGAGGTGGTTGTTATGGATAGCAGCTCATACCATACCCTGGGAAAAAGTGACGGGTAGCTCTCTTGAGATTACAGCTTCAGATAATATTGAGATGCTGAAGGAGTTGGGGAAAGACCCCTTGGTTATTAAAGAAACAAGAATTGATGTCCTCTACGGTTTGTCTAATTTGATGGATGAGGCCTACAGAAGTGCAGAGTTTTTAAAAATTAATTCATTGATTTTATATGGAGAGAAAGATGAAATAATTCCCCAAAAACCTGTTTTTGCATTTTACAGGCGCTTACCACCAGGTGTTCAAGGGCAGCGCCAAATGATCATTTATGAAAATGGCTATCACATGCTGTTAAGAGACCTTCAGTTTGAAATTGTGGTGAAAGATATTGTTGATTGGATCGAAGACCAGGCTAAATCTGATTTTCCTCTCAAGAACAACCTGGTTAAAAATGATACATAATTACTGTTGGAATCTGGAGATAGCGAGATCGCTTTCTCTTGGTGAGGGATGTACACTTCATCGTTCTGAGGCGATCAAGCGGCAGAGCCTAAGATCCAATTGGAGACAATTCTTCTGTGCTGATAAGCGCCTGCCTGCCAATATCAAAAGTACGTTGACAGGGCTCAGAGATGACCATTTGGCTTTAGGAAAAGGGACAATAAGATTTACGGAACTTACAGGCGTTCCCGAGCCGGGCGGATTTATACCACCCCCAGTCATTCACGTATCCATAAAGAAATCCACCACCGAAAGCGTCACCGGCACCGAGTATGTTACAAATTTCTACCGGGTAACCAGGCACATCCATCTGTTCAATGGAGCCATCATCTTGTTTCAAATGAAGGCGCACTCCATCCTCTCCTCGTTTTTGCAGCAGGGCCCTTGGACCAATACACTTTTCTTATATCCCCGCCTTCTCACGAATATAGTCCCTGCCCATTTTTGCATACAAAAAAGGATTAGCCCTGGCAGGATCCTGCTCTGCCTCAACAACCATCCATCCCTGATAGTTATTCTTGTCAAGAATCTTGAAGATCGACATAAAATCTACATCACCATCGCCTGGAACTGTGAATACACCGTGTCTTACGGCGTCAAGAAAAGAAGAGTCATTGTTTTTTGCATTGGCAAACTCTCTGGAGCGCAGATCTTTGAGATGGATATGGCCAACTCTGGAAATAAATTTTTCAAGAGTTTCGACAGGGTCTTCTTCAGAAAAAGCAAAATGGCCAGAATCATAAAGGAGATAAACATATTCAGGATCAGTGTCATTTAGAAACCGCTCTGTTTCCTTTTGCGTCTGAACACCTGTTCCCATATGGTGATGGTAAGCAAGCAGTATACCTTCGTCCCGGGCTATTCTTCCGAGCCGGTTCATTCCTTCGGTTAACCGCTTAAATTCCTCAGTTGTAAACTGGGGTTTTCCGGAAAACACCGAAACCGGCTTTCCCTGACAGGAACGCGTCTGCTCGGAGGGTCCGATAACATCGGCTCCCAACGCTTTCAAATACTGAATATCCTGCCGAAAACCTTTTACAACATCCTCTAGAGGAGATGAAATAAGATAGGAACTGAACCACTTATTGCAGATCTGCAGCCCTCTAATTTGCAAATATTCTTTCAGAACAGAAGGATTTGATGGATATTTATTTCCAACTTCGGATCCACTGTATCCCGCCAGAGCCATCTCACTGATACATTGTTCAAAAGGAATATCACCGCCAAGCTCAGGGATATCATCATTTGTCCAGCCAATGGGTGCAATCGCCAGCTTGATATTTGTTTTATTCATTGCGCTCTTCCACGGCGTTTGAATTAGAATTGTTTAACCCTGCCAACTTCTTTTTTAAGCGTTTTGTATGCCTGAATGACTTCCTCTTTCTGTGAAATTTCAGGAGTTCCAACTCTCCACCAGCTTTCATAACCATCGGACATGGAATCAAACCCTACTTTTATATCGATCAGCGTTGAAACTGGGCTTTTCTTTGCTTCAGTTACTGCTGCCCTTAATTCTTCCGAGTTGGATACTCTCCAGACTCTGCATCCATAACTTTCAGCAATGCCAGCATAATCTACAGGGATGGGTATCCCCTTCTCGTCAAGACGGTCAGTTTCGGGGTTTCTGTGTTTAAGCTCACAACCAAACTTCGGGATTCCCTGGCTTCGCTGCAGATTGTCGATACATCCAAATCCGTTGTTATCAAAGAGCATTACATTTATTTTCACACCTTCCTGTATAGAAGTCAGGAGTTCCGAATGCAGCATTACAAAGCTACCATCCCCGGCCATGGCATAAACTTCATGCTCAGGGCACGCAAGCTTAACACCGAGAGCACCGCATACTTCATACCCCATACAGGAAAAACCATATTCCATATGATATGTTCCGACCCTGTGAGGTCTCCAGACGCGCTGCATGTCGCCGGGCAGACTTCCTGAGGCGCCAACGACAACTGCGTCTGGATCAAAGAGTTCCTGGTTCATGAGGCCCAGAACCCGCAGCTGTGAATAGTCCTCGCCAGCCAGTTCTGCTGCATACAGTCGATCAACTTCGGCAGCCCACTGTGCCCGGACGGTCTCGATTTCTTTATGATAGGCAGACGTATAGTTTCTTTCTCGAAGAGCAGTGCCCAGCGCTTTCAGACCTGATTTTGCATCACAGAGAAATGGTGTGGAATCCATCTTGTATGCATCAAAATTATTAACATTAAATGAAATAAATTCGACATTTGGATTTTTAAAAATCCACTTGCTGCCTGTTGTAAAATCAGTCAGCCGGGTTCCCAGGGCAATAACCAGATCGGTTTCAGAAGCAATTTTGTTTGCGGCGAGACCTCCGGTAACTCCTATCCCGCCCAGATTCATCGAATGATCCCAGACGACAGTGGACTTCCCTGCCTGAGTTTCCCCGAAAGGAATGTTAAACTCCTGACAGAAATCAGCCAAATCCTGTCCGGCCTCAGAATAGCGAACTCCCCCGCCGCAGACAATGAGGGGCTTTTTTTTGCCTACAACAATATCAGCAGCCCTATTTGCCGCATCTTCGTTGAGTATCCTTCGCTCTATAAAATGAACTCGTTTTTTAAAGAACTCTTCGGGATAGTCCCAGGCCTCAGCCTGAACATCCTGTGGTAGTGCCAGGCAGACAGCACCAGTATCTGCGGGATCGGTCAATACGCGCATCGCATTTATTGCCGCGCTCATTATCTGTTCAGGGCGTTCTATGCGGTCCCAATACCGGCTAACGGACTTAAAAGCGTCGTTACTCGTAATTGTGTAGTTATGGAACTGTTCAATTTGCTGAAGTACCGGATCCGGCTGCCGACATGCAAAAACATCACCCGGCAGTAGCAGGAGAGGTATTCTGTTTGCGGTGGCAAGTCCAGCGGCGGTGACCATGTTCAAAGCCCCGGGACCTATTGATGAAGTCACAGCCATTATCCTGCGTCTGTTATTCTGTTTGGCAAATGCCGTTGCCGCGTGAGCCATTCCCTGCTCATTGTGACCTTGGAAAAATTTAAGAGAGTGATTTTGTTCCTGCAGAGCTTCACCCAGGCCTACAACACATCCGTGACCGAAAATACCGAACACTCCGTGGACAAATTTGTCCTCATTTTCGTCGAAACTTACATATTGATTATCAAGGAATTTAATTAATGCCTGCGCCATAGTTAATCGAATGGTCTTCATCGCACACCTCCTTACTTACGTTCCGGCCAGATCTTGACATCAGGTTCAAGTAGCCATTTATGCTCTTCCCTGAAGTACCTTGTAGTGGGAAGCCAGCGGTCATCGGGGAGATGGGGTATCATCCATATATAGTACATGGCATATCCGGGAGCGGCTCCCTGTGAATGTGTTTTATCTGGAGCAATAAGAGTAGTATCGCCATTTTTTACCGTATGAGCTTCATCATCAAGTATGGAGACACCAAACCCCTGCGGTGGGAAAAAACGGTAATGATATATTTCTGGTTGCGGATGATCATGTGGCGGGTAACTGGACCATTTACCAGGGTGATTTATCACCTCTCCGAGCACCATATTTGACAGAGGGTTGATCTCTCCGTCAAATACTGTTCTGACAGATCTTATTGAAGTCTCATTCAAGGTGCCGGCTCCAAAAATATCAGTTCTGATATCTTCAGGGGTATATAGTTTGGCTTCAAACAAATTACTGTTGTCCACCTGCTCAACGCATATTTCACAATCAGTATCCGCTGTAACGGTTACCTCTGTATCTCTTGACACGTGGAGTACAGAAGGCGCTTCATCAAAACAAGAGGTTCGTGTAACCGTTTCTGTTTTTCCCTCCCACATAAAGGTGACTGAACCATTTATTAACAGCCATGCTCTTTCACGTCCCCCTGCAAAAGTTTCCAATCCACCGGTTTTAAGTTTTAAAATTCCGAAATCCAGCAGCATTTCACTGTGTTTTCCATGCTGTTGGGTTATTGATGTTAACCCGTAATCAAATGATCTATGCTGTTTTATTATCATATACGCTCCTATGATTAGTACCTTACTCCAGAAACCCTGTCATAAAAAACAAGCAACTGAGGAATGTATTTTAAAATTATGTGGTTAGGTATATCACCAAGATACTTATACCCCCTTGTGGGGTGCTAGATTATTTCCTAACTTGTTTTAAACGAGGCCTCAAAATCGCAATGGCGGTCATTGACGTCAATCCCCCTGAAATTCGGACAACATAAACGCCGTGTTAGCTGCCAGCAAATCTTCTACTAACGGATAAGCAACAGCGGGATCAGGAAGGAGCGGGTCGTTAGCCAAGGCGGCCAAGACTGGTTCCCGTTTTCCGGTTAAAGCGGCTTCAACGATCAACTCCTGACGGGCGGCATGCGGCGCGATGGCTTCATATAATGTGGGTTGTAGTTTGCCTACGGAGAGCGGGTGTACACCTAACCGGTCGATATGCGCGGTACATTCTACCACCGCTTCACTTGGAAGATTGTCAATTTGCCTAACATTTGGGATATTAACAATAAACTGCCCCGCTTGACCTCCCGAAAGAGCAGCCATTACCGGCACTACCTGTTCGTTCGTCGGGGTAAGATCCACACCATTGCCATTAATAAACTGCTTATGTTGTCGTCGATTCTGATCGGCCAGTTCTTCTCGATGATCAATCGTGGTTAAGACAACGCCATAACGCTCACCGCGCTGGTTGGTATCGTTGAGAAAACCTGAGAAAAATTCGGCGATATGGCGATCACCCGAGCCAAACAACACACCGAGCTTCCTGAATAAGGAAAGTTTCACTGCCAGACGATCAATAAACACATTTTCAGGCCCTGGAATGTGCTGATCGACAAACTCAAACACGTTATGGATCTCTAGCCATTCTTCCAAAAGTGATAACCCATCTTGCCCGTCTACACTAAGCCGTAGAATAGCTGGTAAATGGTTTATTCCGGCTACATCAAAGGTGATTGCATCTGCTGCCACATTAAATAAAGGTGCCAAATATTCGTCACGGAAGATATCCACCTCATGGCAAAGCCCGATAGTCCTGATACTCGTAGCGCGAGTCACCCCCCGGCAAATGGTGGTCATCGGATTGGTTAAATTCAACAACCAGGCTTGTGGGCACAACTCCTCCATTTCGCGGGCAAGCTTTACTGCAAAGGGGATATGCCGCAGGCCTCGTGACAGTCCACCAGGGCCAACGGTATCCCCAACGGATTGATAGATTCCGTATCTCTCTGGAATGGCGAGGTCATTTCTCATCGCCATCAATCCCCCGATTGAAATACAAAGAATCACAAAATCCGCATCACGAAGAGTTTCTCTCCGATGCAGGCTGGAAGTAATGTGTAACGTCCCTCCCAGTTCTCTGTTTACTCGCTGACAGGCACGGGACACCAGGTTGAGTGCCTCTTCGTGAATATCGTGCAAAACGAGACTGGCGTTATCAATGGTTTTGTTGACAGCCATATCAACCACCAGCCGTGCTGTCCACTTGACGCTTCCTCCCCCAATGAAAGCAATTTTCATAATTATCTACCTCGGGTGCTACTTCACATAGAAACTTTGTTATTTTCTCCTCGCACCCCACGGTAACCTCATTCCCATGAGACAATAGACGTTGATGAGAATCATGCTAAGATCTAACCAAAAAGCCTTTTGAACTCTGCAAGTGAGGCCTTGAATCCATCTTCATAGGTACCGTTATCCGGATGGTACACGCTCTCGAGAGATATGACGCCCTGATAACCGTCTTCTTTTAAAGCGTTGGCCAGAGGTTCGAGGTAGGGTACCATGTCCCCAGTCCCTAACGGACACATCGAAACTGTTGCGGCTGGAATGTTTCCTTTCACATCTTTTATATGAAGATGTCCGAGAAAGCCGCCTTTCAAATATTCGTAACCATCGGGGAAGGTTTGCTCATTCGCATAGAGGCTGTTTGCCGGATCCCAAAGAATCTTCAGATTGTCGCTGCCAATGGCATCTATCATTTTTCGTCCGAGTACCGCCGTTGTAATCATCGCATTATTGCCAGTTTCGACAACCAGGGTGACCCCTTCTTTTTCGGCTAATCTAACAGGCTCCTCGAGAATTTCCAGGAACTTATCCCAGGCGCCGCCAGTAACTACCCACTGTTCTGCGCCATTGGAACCAAAAAGAATCATTTCTTTTCGAAAGCTCATGATGCGTACAAGATCGGTATTGAGCTCTTTGGCCATGAGGATGCATCGCTTGAGTTTCTCCATATGAAAATTGTAGGTTTCATCTCCAATCTCAGTTCCCATTAAAAAGACGCCACCAAATATATGTCGAGAAATACAAGAAACCTGCACATCATATTTGGTGATCAGCTCTTTAATCTTGCTAATCTGTTCATCTGTATGGTCACCAACCTCAGCGTCCCATACAAATTGAAGTTCAGCGTATTTCAATCCTGCCTCAGTGAGAACCTGTAGTGCGTGTTCCAGATCACGGCTGATGCCGTCCATAATCACCCCGAGTTTGCTCATCTCAGTCTCCTGTTTAAAAATTTATGTAGCACCTTACTCTTTTTTTTTGTGACAGGGTTTCTAGAGTAAGGTGCTAATTTTTGGTAACTCAAATGTATTATCCACTCACTTGCTGTAAGAGTATAGATTGTGATTACATGTGATCACTTACCACTCGCACTTTGTCCCGGCTATTTGCTCCAATAATTTCACAATGGACCAGTTATCCTCTTCAGGAAACATGGAAATCCCAGCCTGGAATAATTCATAGGCAGCGGCAGTTGCAAACATTGCCGCGCCAGTTTCGTGTGACATCTGCATGGTAATTCCCAAATCTTTATACATGGTACCGATATGACTGCCGGTGCCTTTAAACTTTCTGTCCATGATTAACCTGGCACAATTTTCAAAAAGAGGGCTTCGGACCCCACTTGAATTAAACACCTCAAAGAGCGTTTTACCTGGTACTCCAGCCGAAGCACCCAAAACAAGTGCCTCGAAAATTGCAGCAAAAGTGGTGCCGATTAACGCCTGCAGGGCGGCTTTTACAGTTTGCCCTTGTCCGATCTCTTCACCAACATGAAACAGCTTTGCAGAAACGGCTTCCAGGACAACGCGATTATCCTCAAGAACATCTTTTTTGGCGGCAGCCATTAAAGTCAGAGTACCCGAATCGGCTCCTGATTTACCGCCACTTACCGGGGTGTCGATCACCCCAACAGCTTTATCGTGGAGGCCAGCGGCCATTTCACGCACTTCAGCGGGGGTAAAGGTGCCGGTGATAATTACCGTATTACCTGCATTGAGCTCATGAATCAAGCCGTCCTGCCCAAAAATGACCTCCTTAGCCTGCGCACCATTCAGTACCATTACGAAAATCGAGTCGGATGCCGCTGCGACTCCTTTCGCACTTACAGCACGGCTCCCCCCCAACTTCTCAAACCCCGCCAACCGTTCTTCAGACAGATCAAAGCCGGTGAGGTTGAATCCGTTCTTTATAAGATTACTAGCCAAGCCAATCCCCATATCTCCAAGGCCAACGATACCGATATTCTTCATAACCTGCTCCTTTTCATATTTCATTGTCTAAATTGTGGTGTTAACCGCCCGTTTTAATAATGCAAAACAGGAAGTGAAAGTTCTTGCAACTCGAATCGTCGTATAATACAATGATCAGAATTAATGTCAATTTAAAACGTTATTTCAGATTATAGAATTTTCAGGATTTCAGGTGCCTAGTTGTTCTTCAATTCTGGCCGCTGAATTCCCATTTTATCGTTAAATAACTTAACATTACCCAACTAGAGAAGATTCATGGAACTGGACGGATTCAAGCGCATAAAGGCGGGCATGGTTGGAGGCGGGGATGGAGCAGGTATAGCGGAGGTTCATCGCGCAGCCATGCGCCTCGAGGGCAGTTATGATTTGGTTGCCGGGGTGTTTTCAAGAAATATGGATCGATCACGCCAAGCCGGGATAAATCTGGGAATCGCCGAAAATCGAATTTATTCCAGTTTCAAGGAGATGGCCCTATCCGAAGCGGCTCTCCCCAACGGGATCGCCGTGGTGGTGATTGTCACTCCCAATGACAGCCACTATCCGATAGCAAGCGCCTTTGTCCAGGCCGGAATCCATGTGGTTTGTGAAAAACCGCTGACAACCACCATGGATGATGCCTTTCAGTTATACCGGAGTGTTGTCGATCGCAAGGTCGTATTTGGTCTAACCCATAATTACAGCGGCTACACAATGGTGCGCCATGCTGCAGCCTTAGTGCGTGAAGGTGCTTTGGGCAGGATAAGGATTGTTCAGGCCGAACACGCACAGGGGGCTGGTGCTTTGCCGTTTGTACAACTCGAAGATCAGTCGCTGCCCTGGAGAAGTGACCCGACTGTGGCTGGTAAAGCGATCGTGGTATCCGATATAGGTACCCATGCACACCACCTGGCGCGTTATATTACTGGATTGGAGGTGACTGCCGTTGCAGCGGAGCTCAGTACACATGTTCCGGGAAGAAGAGTCTACGACAACGCTCAAATCAGTATGCGCCTGTCAAACGGCGCCTGTGGCGCCCTCTGGGCCTCGCGGGTGGCAACCGGTAATGCACATGGGTTGCGTATTCGCGTATTCGGTGAAAAAGCCGGATTGGAATGGCACCATGAAGATCCTGAACATTTGTTACTCCAGCCGGTACAAGAACCGCCACAAATACTGGCAAAGGGGCAGCCCGGGCTTTCTTCGGCGGCGAAGGCGACTGGGCGGCTCAAACTAGGTCACCCGGAAGGTTTTATTGAAAGTTTTGCCGCCCTTTATGCAGATTTCGCCCGTGCTATCAGAGGGCGACGGGATGGGACAACAGTTCAACAGCCTGAACCTGGATTTCCTACTATTGAAGATGGGCTGTGTGGGGTAAAATTTGTTGAGGCGGTGGTTCAGTCTCACAAAAATAATGGGGCCTGGACCGATGCCTCGATTTCTTCTGGTTTTATAAAAAAATGATAGAATTCAGGTGGATGTAACGTCGCTTGCCTGCAGATTTTTGCGATCACTATCAAGGTTTTTATAGCTGCGATCCATCAGAGACTTGATGTCCTTGATGTGATTTCGCAATACATCAAGGGCGAGGCTGATATCACCAGTTTTGATAATCGAGACCAATTTTTCGTGAGCCCTTGGGACGGTATTGATTCCCCGAGAAGCAGTTCGGGTTCGCCTGATTTCTTCGTATAAAAATGAGCGCAAAATTTGATAAAGATCATTAAATAGATGATTGTTGCAGGCTTCGATGATGATGCCATGGAAACGGTAATCGGCCTCTATACGATCTTCGTCCGACTGACGATCGATGGCCTTTCTCATTTTGTCAACCTCGGCCTCAAGACGATCGAGTGTAGGCTGGATTGTCGCAGGATTTTTCTGGTATCCTTCAACAAGATAGAAAAAACCCTGTTGTTCCATGACAAGACGCATTTCCAACAGATCAAAGAACTCGCTGTCACCAAGTAAAATCGCCCAGGTGAGCGCTTCGGTGGAAATTTTGGAACGGTCGGAGACAAAAGTTCCCTTGGCCACTTTTGATTCAAGAACCCCAAGATGGTTGAAAACTTTGACGGCCTCTCGAATCGATGTTCGCCCAATGCCGAAAGTGTCTGCCAATTGCTGCTCGGTAGGTAGACGATCACCCTTTTGATATTTGCCGGAGGAAATGAGGGTCTTTATCTTTTCCATTGCCTGGGTGACAACAGTTTTCCGTTGAATTTTATCTGTGTCCATGGATATGTGTCTATTTTTGAATATACCTCTTGTTTATGTCAAAAAAAAATCTAAGGCAGCAGCGTAAGCCAAGCCTTCAGAAAAAGCAACCTGCGTTATTTTGAAGCCCTGGAAAATAGTGGTTTATTCTTTAAAAAAGAATAAATTTTGGGATGCACGTATATTTCAATGCGCCCCCATTAGCAAATCAGGCAGCCACAAAATTAATTGCGGGAAAAGAGTGATGAGCACCAATACCAGAACATTACCAAGAAGCCATGGTAATGCACCACGGAATATCGTGCCTATTCTCATACCGGTAACAGCCGCACAAACATTAAGACAATTCCCAACCGGTGGAGTGCAGGCTCCTACAGCCAAGGCGGCCACCAAGGTCACCCCAAACTGAATGGGAGAGACACCTAATTTGACGGCGGCTGGCAAAAAGACCGGAGTGAGCAATAGAATACCGGGTGCTACATCAAGAAAGGTCCCGACAATCAATACAGCCAGTACAATGAGCAGCATAGTACCGGTAGGACCGAGACCGAGAGCGAGTAGAGCCGCTGCTATCATTTCGGGAATCCTTTCAAGAGCCAGAACCCAAACGTAAAGTTGCGAAAAGGCAATGATCATCATGATTTTACCACTTGTCATCGCCGAGTTTTTCAAACAACCATAGAAATCCCTCAGAGTCAGTTTACGAAGAACTACGGCTCCGAGAATCAAGGCATAAAAGGCGCCCATTGCAGCAGATTCTGTTGCCGTTGCAATCCCAAAGGTCACCGATCCTACGACAAATATCGGCATAATCAGGATGAGTATTGATTTTCGGAATTGTGAGGCAATTCCCCGCAAAGAGGTATCTACTTCCTCACTTGGATAATGGTGATGCTTAGCCATGATAAATACAATCATCAACTGACTGACACCAATCAGTATTCCTGGTACAGCGCCACCGAGGAACAATCGACCGACGGATTGCTGAGAAGCAATTGCATAGATTACCATAGCTATACTGGGAGGAATGATCATTCCCATGGTGGATGAGGCTACGGTTATTCCTGCGGCAAAATGTGCAGGGTAACCCCGGCGCTGTTGTTCAGGGATAAGAATCGATCCCAGTGATGCAACGTCAGACGTGGAAGATCCTGATATTCCGCCAAAAATCATACTTGCCGCAACATCTACGTAGAGTAAACCACCTCTTAATCTTCCCACGAATATCAAACTGAAATCGATGAGCTGCTTGGTGATTGTACTGGCATTCATTACCTGCCCCATGAAAATGAAGAGAGGCAGGGCAATCATGGCGTAAGAATTCATTCCCGCAAACATTCTCTGTGGCAATATCTGGATTAATGATGGATTGAAAATCGCAAAATAACTAAATGCAGAGAGACCGATGGCATAAGCAACAGGTACACCTAAGAATAGAAGTAAAAACAGACTAACAAGTAAAGTGATCATTGCTTACTCTCCGTCCCTTTCTCTGAGAACCAGATCGGCTTTTCATCAGCAAACAGAACCAATATTATCCTATTGATGCAGAAGATTATTGACAAAGTAGTTGCAATGGAAATGCTGGATTTTGCATAAATCTGAGGTATTTGCAGGGATGGCATCATGAAAAACCCAGTTTTTTGAAGCCATCTGATAGCTTGCCAGAAAATGACTCCATTGATAACGATCAGAAGGACAAAGATCAGGACATCCAGGTATTTGGCCCAACTATTGGGTAAGATATCAAAAATCACCGGTACGGAAATGTGCTCCCGGCGAGCCACGGCCAGTGCCGCTCCAATGGCAGTAGTGTGGGCAAAGATGACAGGCAAAGACTCGTGCATTCCGAAAAAAGAGTATGAAAATCCATAACGTAGTACAACTGTGACAAAGACTATGATTCCAAGAACACATAACATGCCAGCCATGATGGCTTCAAGGACGAGACTCAGATAATGATCGGTCCAGGAAACCAAGGCAATGATGCCCGGTTTGTTGGGAGAACTCTCTTTCATTTAAAATCTCCTAACTCCAAGATCAGCTGTCCTCATTTAACTCGGTTGGAACTAAGCAACGGCAACAGAGAACAACCATTGATATTCGTAAGATAAATATCAATGCATCCACATAAGTTCTTGGGCTGGTGATACGGTATAATAGAGAGGCTAAGCGGCTTCAGTTACCAACCGAAGCCGCTTAGATGATTAGATGAAATCGTTTTTACATTCCTGCTGCAGCCTTCATCGCGGCTTCAAGATCCGCTTTGTTGAAATCACCCCTTTTAATAAAGTGATCATATACAGGCTGGGCCCGTTTTTGAAAATCCTTGAGGGCTGCTGCTTTCACATAATTCAGTGATTCTACATTCTCGGCAGCGGCAAGCTTCAGAATAATCTCTCCCTCATGCTTCTGCTGTAACTCGTCACACAGTTTCATTGTCTCTTTTGCGACCTCATCATGGATAGCCTGGAGATCTGCAGGCAGTTTTTGGAACCACTCCAGATTAACCATAAAAGGATCTGGACCGGTGGCATAATTGCTGATAGTTACGTACTTTTGCTGTTCATAAATTTTGAAATCATAGATGTTAGCAGGTGCATTATCTTGTCCATCGAGAACATTCGTCTGCAATGCCTGGTATACTTCGCTATAGGCCATTGCTATAGGATTAGCACCAAATGATTTCATTGATAACTGATACACTTCCTGCTGTGGAACCCGAATTCTCAGACCTTTGAAATCTTCAGCCGACCTGATCGGCTTAATGTTGTTGGACCAGGCTCTAAAACCATTAGATACACCTATTGCCGGGATATGATAGCCATTTTTTGCAGCCTCTTTTGCCAATCCCATAGCCCAGTCACTCTGCACCAATTTTGTGGCTTGATCCCAGCCATTTACCAGGAAGGGCATCATAAAAATTACAAGTTTAGGGTTGGCATCGACAAACATACCACCCCGTGTTCCCTGAAGTGCACCGGTGGCAACCATATCCATCATCTCACGCTCACTTCCAAGAACCGCGCCGAAATAGTTTTCAACTTTAAGTCGGCCGTTGCTGCGCTTCTCTACTTCTTTGGCAAAGTACTCCATCGAGGTGGCCCTATCAGCCCCTTGAGGTTGTTCTATACCAAATTTCATAACAAAATCAGCGCTGAATGCTTGTGTTGCAAGCAGGGACAAGCTCACCAAGATAACTAGCAGAAAAGATCTTTTCATTTCAAACCTCCTTTTAAAAATGATAATGGAGATCATGTTGTAAACTAAGGCCTTACAACAATTCCATCCATAGTTCGGCGCCACTTGCAGCGGCATTCGGCCTTACCTCACCTTGAAAAAACGGTTGCTTTTTTTAGGTATTGAGATATTTGATCTGTCAAATTAACTGATAATAATTTTGATTTGTATACGAAATGGTGAATCCAGTGACTAAGTCGATCGGCAATTGTCGTATAATATGATATCCATAAAATTTGTCAATCGTTTTTTGCAGAACAACTACTATATCAACATGGGAGCAAGAAACATAATAGAATCCGAATTACTCTGTTCATTAAAGGGCTAACATCGGTAAACGGTAAAAAAGTCGGGACTATTTTCAGGCCCCACCTTGAGGGGTATAATGCAAAAGAATCAACGTTTGAATGGCATGTCAATTCTTCACATTCTGAGGAGGCAGCATAATGGAGAACTATGGGAATGGTCTGTCGACGGGCCAAAATCAATCTGGC
>CAXMTO010000480.1:0-24097 GCA_964196355.1 uncultured Myxococcota bacterium | reverse complement strand
TAGATGCATATACTAAATGTCCTGTAGTTAAGTAATTATAGATTCGCCGTTTGTCTTTGGAGGTGACAGTAGGCTACCTGTTTCAAATCTGCGTGAGACCATGCGTCGCAAAATTCGATCCAGATATGCCAAAAAGTAACGACACAAAGTGTACCCCATTATCTGAGGTGAGAAAATGAAAATTCTAACACCCCACAAGGGGGTATAAGTACCTTGAAAGTATTTCTAACATTCTATTTTCAAAAAGGGATACTTTTTTTCTGTCACAAAAAACAAGAAATTTAAGAGTAAGGTACTAAATGAGGTTATCATAAATTCGTGTCGTTTGCGCAGAGACTCGTTACCGTTCGGTAACGGAGGGGTTTTTTATTGTTACTTTTTGGTAGCACTTCTTTTGGTTTTTCGAGTGCAATCTCTTTAATAGTAGTTTGAGCAAAATGGAATTAAAATTGCAACGCATGGTATCGCAGTATCTCTTGATTTTACAAATTGAATTTTGAAAACAGACTACTCTTTTATTATTACTCTCAAGGAGGTCTTACGTGCAATCGGAGTCGAGATCAAAGTACAACTCACACCTGATCAAGCTGATAATTGCCATGATCGTTTTCGGGGCTGCCGGATTTTTTGCCCGACAGTTTTTTACACCTGAAAGCATGGGGCAATATGGTCATTATCGCGGCGCAGATATCGAAGACCAGAAAAATGTACCAGTACGGCTGCAGACCAATGAGTCCTGTTTTCAATGTCATAAACCGATACGAACAATTCATAAAAATGGGATACATAAATCAGTTTCCTGCGAGATTTGCCATGGTCCCTATGCGGATCATGTGAAAGACGGTAAGAAAATCGGCACACTTCCAGTAAAAAAAGGAAATGAGGTTACTCATCTCTGTCTGCGCTGTCACAATAAAATTATTCAGGCACGTCCCAGGACATCTATCAAAATGGTAGGTATGCCGGAACATCTTCAGGAAAAAAATGTCCGGATTGAAAACACATGCGATCAATGCCATATGGTGCACGATCCTCTTCTCTGGATCAATCAGGCCAAGGAAATGATTGGTATAAAGGAGGAAATGTAACGATGATTGACATAAAAAACGAGATTCAGAAAGATCGCCGTGCATTTATCAAGAAAGTACTGGGCGGAACTATTGCAGGATCTCTGCTTCTCGTAATTCCAGCCAGTGCTCAGGAAGTATCTGAGGAAATCCCCGGTATGAGGGCAGAAGATTCTGTTTTTACGAAGAAAAAATTTGTGTTTATTGTTGATATAACGGCCTGCATTGGTTGCGGATCATGCTGCTTGGCTGATAAAGCTGAGTATAATGTTCCCGATCATAATTATCGTACCTGGGTTGAGCGGTATATTATTGATGATCATGACGGCGTTTATGTTGATTCGCCGAATGGCGGTTTAGATGGCTATACCAGGCCGCGGGAGGGTTTACCGCATCCGACAAGAGACACCTTTTTTGTGCCCAAACTCTGCAATATGTGCGAAGACCCTTCGTGTGTGCAGGTCTGTCCGGTCGGGGCCACATATAAGACCGACGATGGTTTTGTTCTGGTCGACAAAACACGCTGTGTCGGTTGTTCCTATTGTATTCAAGCCTGTCCTTACTCTGTACGGTTCATAAACCCCATATCGAGAACAGCCGAGAAATGTACCTGGTGTTATCACCGAGTGAGAAAGGGGTTGCTGCCCGCATGTGTCAGTGTCTGTCCAGTACAAGCGAGAAAATTTGGAGATCTCTCTGATAAAACGTCTGAAGTATGGAAGATCCTTCATGAACCCCACGTAATTTCAGTACTGAAACCGGAAATGGGCAATAAACCGGCCCTTCACTATCTTGGTCTAAGAAGGGAGGTGGTCTAATGAGTGCTGTAGCAACCCACGGCGGCACCGTCGCTTCACTGGCAAACTATGTATTTCCAAATGACTGGCATGTCCACTGGAGCCTGATGATTGTGCTCTATCCGTACATTACGGGAATTGTGGCTGGTGCCTTTATTGTTTCATCGCTGTATCATGTTTTCGGGGTAAAACAGCTGCAGCCTATTTCCAGGTTCTCCCTTATTTTTGCCCTGGCTTTTCTTGCCTGTGCCACCTGGCCTCTGCTTCTTCATCTGGGACATCCCGAGAGAAGTTATAATATGATGCTCACTCCGAATCCCACCTCAGCAATGGCCGGTTTCGGTTTTATCTATTCCGCTTACTTTATCCTGTTGGTGCATGAAATTCTCTTTATCTATCGTCCCACTACCGTTGCTCTCTGGCAACAGTCCTCTGGTTTTAAGGGATGGTTTTACGCTTTTCTCGCCTTTCATAACGACAACCTCTCGCCGGAAGCAATGCGGCTTGATCACAAAATCATCTCTTTTCTGGCGGGGATAGGCATTCCCATGGCGTGTATCCTGCACGGCTATGTCGGGTTTATATTTGGCGGAATTAAGGCCAATCCACTCTGGGCAACGCCACTGATGCCGCTCATCTTTTTGCTCTCCGCATGTGTATCCGGGATTGCCGGAATCATCTTTTTTTATATCTTAATTAAAAAGGTTACCGGGCAGGAAATTGATACAGACTGTATCCGTACAGCAATTAAATTCCTCTGGGGGTTCTTTGTTCTTGATTTTGTTTTTGAGATGCTTGAAATCTTTACTCATTTCTATATGAATACTCACCACTGGCATGTTCTTGAAAATTTACTCTGGGGCCCGCTCTACAACACCTACTGGTTGTATCAGGTGAAAATATTTTCAGTGATACCTTTCATTCTTCTCGGAGTTTTGAGCCTCTTCAAATTTAAGGATCGGGTCATCTTGTTTTTTGCACCCATCGTCTCACTGATGATCCTTATTCAGGTTCTTCTTATGCGTTGGAACGTTGTTGTCGGCGGCCAACTGATGTCACACAGTACCCGGGGGCAGGTAACCTTTGTTCCCGAATGGCTCGGTAAAGAGGGTATTATTGTAGCGATCTGTATAATGGTCGCCCCGATTGTGATTCTGTTCATTTTGAGCAAAATATTTCCACTCTGGATCAACAAAGAAGCTGCTGAGCAGTCGATTATCTGATCCGACACGTTTTTATGAGATTTTCCTGTTTCACATACATGTAAAAAGGGCATAATCCAAATAACAATTAACTATGGGAGGAGAAAAGCGGGGGGACTGTAAGGGATGGTGGGTAGATGTTACTGCTATTTAAGGAAATTAAAATTTTGTTTCGGAGGAATGAAATATGCGACATTGGGAAAAAATGTTTTTGCTGGTAATTGTTGGGATGTTCGTCTCAATCCCCGCTTTTGCCACGACAAAGGCATCAATGGATGCTAACAATGAAAAGAACAAAGCGGCAAACGTGAAGTGTGTTAACTGTCACCTGAAAGAAAATAAGTCTATGGTTAAACAGTGGAAAAACTCTCCACATGCCGCAGCAAATGTGGCATGCTACAACTGCCACGCCGCGCAGAAGGAAGATATTCTGGCCTACGAGCATGAGGGTGCACTTATCAAAACTATTCAGACTCCGAGAGACTGTGGTCTCTGCCATGAGCGTGAAGCGGTTGAAATGGAAAACTCTCACCATGCCTCCGCTGGGCAGATCATGGCGTCCCTTGATAACGTACTGGGTGAGGTAATCTGTTCTCTCGAAGATAAAGCCGATGCCGCCAATGGCTGTTGGCAGTGTCACGGCTCTGTTCTCAAGGTGCTAAAAGATCAGGACGGCAAGGCTCTGAAAAACGAGTTCCAGGCAGTAATGCTCGATCCTATGACATACCCGAATACAGGCATTGGGCGGATTCATCCGGACGGATCCAAAGGTTCCTGTATGGCCTGTCATTCCAAGCATTCTTTCCGTTCAGCTGTTGCCCGTCAACCTGAGAACTGTGGGAAATGTCATCTTGGACCGGATCATCCGCAGAAGGAGATCTATGAGGAATCCAAACATGGTATTGCATATTACGCCGCAGATCGTGGTCGGGGTATGAACGGTATGAACATCCAGAAGGCTGGAACCTGGGTGCTTGGAAAAGACTATTACACCGCTCCTACCTGTTCTACCTGTCATATGGGCGCTTTTGAGAAATCAAATGGTGCAGTAGAACCAAACACCCATAACGTAGGTGACCGTATCTCATGGACCCTTCGTCCTAAGATCTCTGTGAAATTGAACAGAGTAATCTTTGATGATGGCACTGTGGCAGACATACCTGGTGATATTCCTCCTCAGGCAGGCAGTGAGAAAGAGTACAGCTCCTTTGTTATCAAAGATGACAAGTGGAAAAAAATTACCGCCACGAAAGAGATCGCAGAAGTGGTATCCTGGGAAGAGCGTCGCGCCAATATGAAGGGTGTCTGTAAAAACTGTCATGGTATGCAGCAGATTGACAACTTTTACAAGCAGTTTGACGCTCTGGTTGTAACCTATAATGAGAAGTTCGCCAAGCCCGCCAATAAACTGTATAATATGGCGGCAAAAGATGGTCTGATTCAAGGTTCCACCTTCCATACGGATCTTGGCTGGATCTGGTGGGAAATCTGGCATCATGAAGGTCGTCGAGCGCGTCATGGCGCTGCAATGCAGGGACCGGACTATACTCATTGGCACGGTATGTATGACGTTGCCGAGAAGTTCTACTTCAAGTTTATTCCGGAACTTATCCACCTCGCAGCCGAGCATAAGATGACTGAAAAATATGAGAAGGAAATAAATGCTATCCTCGAAAGACCTGAGCACAAATGGTACAAAGATGGTTTTGACCAAAGCGTTATGAAGGCTATTCAGGATGAGCAGAAAGATCGTTATACGCAGTAATCGCTTTATGAGGTAATTTTTAGATTCATGGACTGAGACCGCCCCGATTTTATGTCGGGGCGGTTCTTTTTTGCTGGATATTGGCTAAATTCCATAATTTTTAGTGCCTTACTCCTGGAAACTTGTCATAAAAAACAAGAAATCCGGAGAGTGCATTGAAATTAGAAACTCAAAGTAAACACCAAGGCACTTATACCCTTCAAGCGGGTACTGAAATCAGTGCTGGTTTTTTTACCGTTCACCGGTATTAGGAGATCTGATGCAAAAGTTTGCAACACTGTTCTCAATTTTCGCCGCTGTTTTCTTGTTTTCGGTCGGCAATCTTCAGGCAATACCTGAAGGAAAAAAAATCACAGATTTACAGAA
This sequence comes from uncultured Myxococcota bacterium, assembly GCA_964196355.1. Lineage (GTDB taxonomy): Bacteria > Desulfobacterota > Desulfobulbia > Desulfobulbales > Desulfocapsaceae > Desulfomarina. The sequence continues at coordinate 18,900 of CAXMTO010000480.1, read as the reverse complement.
AAAGGTTTCCTCGCTGCAACTCGGTTTTGGCGAATATTATATAGCTCACAAGCTGACTGCGGAACAGAAGAGCGAAGGGGAAAAAGATCTGCAGGAAAAATCATATCCCGGAACCTACACCTTTACTGATGAAGGGATTCATGTTTTGGTGGAAAAGAAAAGTGATACAATTCTTGCTATTTATCTGAAAAATGAAGAGGCGGATAAAGAACATCTCAAGCAGATGATTGCAGATCTCATGATGCAGTTTGGTAATCCCACAAGAGAAGCCCATGACCAGATAATCTACTGGGCGTATAACGAAACCGGTAAAATTTCAGAAAACCAGTATGCAGATTTAAAGAAAGATGGCAATATTCCGGTAATTGCGACAGTGAAGTTTAAATCAAAATTGACGTTCAGTGAAGCAGGTGAAGAAAACGCACCACCAAATTCCATTCACTGTATTGTCTCCTCTCCACGGATGCTTGAAACATTCTATAATCAGTAATAATTGCTCTATCAAACGGCTGACCCATGACCAATCTTGATCATGAAAAATTTCTTGAACTTGCTTCTATGCGCATGCCGTTTGGCAAATATACCGGGAGGTTGTTGATAGATCTCCCGGAGCCGTATGTTGTCTGGTTTTCCCGGAAAGGGTTTCCGCAGGGAAAGCTTGGGGAGATGTTGAGCAGTGTTTATGAAATAAAAATCAACGGGTTGGAATATCTCTTCGACCCTTATAGAACGTGAGTCCTTTCAGCCAAATTTGGTAATCCTCAGAGTAATATCTGAGATCAGCTGTTTAGTACCTTACCCCAGAAACCCTGTCATAAAAAAGAAGAAACTGAGGAATGTGTCTTAAAATTATGTGGTTAGAAATATTTCCAAGGTACTTATACCCCTCCAGCTGGTACTGAAAAGAGTGCAGCATTTGAAAGGAGTAATCTGGTTGGCTTTGATGCAGATCAAATAGGGCTGGAGAAAACCTACGCTCTCAGTGCTGCTATTGGTTGTCTTGGTATTCCTCTTGTCTTCAGGTTGCGAAACAATTTACTCGAAGAATAGTTACTATTTTCAATCGGTTTTTGTTTCAACTTGCATTTTTTGTTCTTCATTGCTACTCGTAATAGAAGCATTTTCTGAGTGCCATGGAAAATACGTCTGGGTGTTTGTGCAGACTACTATTCTCTAGAGGCTGCTCTGAAAAGGGCCTTTTTCGCTCAACCCCCAGGTTATGTGGGAAAATTCTCCTCGGAATAGCAATCATATGCCTCCGATAAATTTCCCGACATGCCTCGATCTTGAACGAAAATTCTAGTTTTTCAAAGTACCCTGAAATACTTATTTCATCTTTAGGGGTTGAACTGCAACCGGTCCTTAAGAGGGGATCAGCAATGGTCAGGCCCATTCGGGTCTGGAGATATGATGGAGTTATCTATAAAAAGAGGAGAAGCTAAAATGAAACTAAGAACATTACTCACAGTAGCAGGACTTTCAATTATCATGGCAGCAGGTTCGGCAATGGCGAAGGGGCGGTTGGTTGTCTATTGCAGCAATGAACCAAATGCCTGTCAGACTGCGGTCGATTTGTTTGGTAAAAAAAATGATATTAAGGTGCAGATGACCCGCTCAGGCTCTGGATCCACCTACGCCAAGATTCTCGCTGAAAAAGAAAACCCTAAAGGGGATGTCTGGTATGCCGGTACACTTGATCCCCATTCTCAGGCAGGTGTGAATGGTCTGCTGGAAACATATGAATCTCCGTTGCTTTCTGAGATCGGTGAGACATTTAAAAATCCGGCAACCAATAAAAAGCATCAGACAACAGGTGTGTATGCAGGCGTGCTCGGCTATTCGGTGAATACTAAACTACTGGCGGAACAGAATCTGCCTATGCCTCAATCTTGGGCAGATCTGACAAAACCTGAATATAAAGGCCTCATCCAGGTCGCCAGTCCCCAGAGTTCAGGTACTGCCTACACAGCTCTTGCCACACTGGTGCAGATATGGGGTGAAGAGGATGCGTTTGTATATCTGGCAAAACTGCATAAAAATGTTGGTCAATATACCAAATCCGGTTCTGCACCAGGTAAAGCTGCTGCCAGGGGAGAAACACTTATTGGCATCGGTTTTCTCCATGACCATGCCAAGCAGATCAAGAATGGCTTCCCACTGGAACTGGTTGTACCGTCTGAAGGAACCGGATATGAAATTGGTGGTTTGAGTATTATTAAGGGCGCTCGAAATTTGGACAATGCTAAGAAATTTGTCGATTTCATGCTTTCCAAAGAAGGACAGGAAATTGGTGGTACTATTGATATGTTTCAGGTACCGACCAATGTTACTGCCGCTGTTCCCAAAGAAGCTATCCGCCTGGAAGATGTGAAACTGATCGACTATGACTTTGTCACATACGGCACAGAAAAAATGCGTTCTCATCTTATCGATCGCTGGGTAATGGAGATCAAACCACTGGAAAGATAATTTTTCCCGCGTCTGGGTATACCGGTGTAATAAACAGAACCACCTGTAAAGGAAAATAGGTTATGCAGGTTTCATTTGGAGAGCGTAGTTTTCGTACTGGTATACTCATTTGGGCACTTATCGGGGCAATATCCTATTGGGTTTTGCCCTGGTTTGCATTCGAATACGGTTTGTTCGATGCGACGATGGATGAGTACTGGGATAGCCTGGGCTGGAAAAGTCATCCTGTCAGTATGTTCTTGCCGTTTTTCCTACTCCTTTTCATTCCAATTTGCTGGTTAAAACGATCCAGAGACGTTCAGGGCCGTCTGTTTGTTGCCCTTGCTCTGGTGACAGCACTGCTGCTGTCGGCGGATTTTGCTTATTCCGGTGGATCCATGGGGCTTGGGACCGGTGTAATACTGATTGTGCTTGCCTCACTATTTTCCTATGGTATAGCGCGGCTTGGTTTTCTACAGGGAGATGTCTTTATCTCCGGTGCAGTCACAGTAGTTATCCTGATTATTTTTATCTTTGTCTTTTATCCTGTTTCGCAGGTTTTTTATAAAGTACTTGTAACTAAAGAAGGTTCTTTTGCGCCTTACCAGTTTTTTCGTATAATATCTTCCTTTGGTATCAGTAGAGTCGTCTTAAACACTCTTTACCTCGCTATCTCAGTGGGGGCTGCAACGACCCTGCTGGGCCTTCTCTTTGCCCTGTATTCAGTTCGCTCTACCTCTCCAATGCGGCATATGATGCGTGTGTTTTATATACTGCCCATTATTACACCGCCCTTTGTTGTGGGTATGTCACTCATCCTGCTCTTTGGCCGTGCAGGTGTCCTCAATGATCTGCTGGTGTATCTGCTTGGTTCCGGGGGCCTTTTTATTCCTGATGGAGTGGAAGGTATTTTTGAGAGGAGTGGGTATATTTATGGCTTTAAGGGTATTTTTCTGGCCCAGGTTCTGTCTCTTACCCCTGTCAGTTATATGGTTATCATTGGTATGCTGTCGGCAATTAATCCCTCCATGGAGGAAGCTTCACTCACCATGCGCGCTTCTCGCTGGATTACGCTGAGAAAAGTAACCCTCCCGCTGCTGGCGCCTGGTCTTGCAAATGCCTTTTTGCTCGGAGTTATCTCTTCTGCCGCGGATTTTGGAAATCCACTGGTACTCGGTGGTGAATACGACGTTTTATCAACAGAGATATATTTTTCTATAGCTGGAGCCCAGCTTGATTTCGCTAAAGCTGCGGCCCTGGGTATACTCCTGCTCGTCCTCTCATTGACGATTTTTCTGATCCAGAAGAAATATTTAAGCAAAAAATCATTTGTTACCGTTACCGGAGTACAGACTTCTGGTAATGTCACCCCGTTGCCTCCCCGTCTGCAGAGATTCCTGACGATTTTTGTAAGCTGTTGGCTTATTTTGATAGGGATTTTATACGTTTCTATTTTTCTTGGAGGATTTGTAAAACAGTGGGGGGCAGATTATACACTTACCCTGGCACACCACAAAGAGTTGTGGATGAACGGCTTTTCTTCCGGAGGCTGGCCATCTTTTCTCAACTCCCTGCTTTTTTCATTTATTGCCGCACCATTAACAGCGATTCTTGGTATTTTAATAGCCTATATTCTTACCAGAAAACAGTTTGTAGGCCACGGAGTGGTTGACTTTGGAACCGTACTTATCTTTGCAGTTCCCGGCACGGTGACGGGGATCGCCTATATCATGGCCTTTAATACGGCACCGATCGAATTGACGGGTACAGCCATTATTCTCATTATCACTATGGCCATCAGGGCTATGCCGGTGGGGATACGAGGCGGAATGTCCGCCTTGAGCCAAATTTCACCAAGTCTCGAGGAGGCTTCCCTGCTGCAGAGAGCAGGAAGTTTTAAAACTCTTCGATTGGTTCTGTTGCCACTGCTGCGATCAACAATTATTTCATCAACGGCTTACAGCTTTATCCGTTCAATGACTACGGTATCCGCCGTTATTTTTCTCGCCTCTGCAGGAACCAATGTGGCCACAACGTATATTCTCTCACGGGTTGAGAGTGGTGACACAGGAATCGCCGTGGCCTATGGATCCGTACTCATCTTAACCATGCTTGTTTTTACTCTCCTTGTACAAACAGTAACCGGTCGTTCCCGTATTGAAAAACAGATGTAAGAATTTTAAGGAATAATTAATGAGCCAGAACACTTCAATTCAAATAAGTCTTAAAAATATCGCCAAGCATTTCGGTGCTGTCAGGGTTATCGATAATCTCGATATTGAGTTCAAAGCGGGAACACTGACCACCCTGCTTGGTCCCTCGGGATGTGGCAAAACAACGCTCCTGCGCCTGGTTTCGGGACTTGAGCCGCCGACAGGAGGCGAAATATGGTTCGGGGATCAGGATGTGACGCAGTATTCCGCCACGCAGCGTGATGTTGGTATGGTTTTTCAGTCTTATGCTCTTTTTCCTCATATGTCCGTAGAAAAAAACGTTGGCTACGGTCTGGCTGTGTTGAAAAAAGATGCAAAATTTATCCGTGATGCAGTGAGCAGGGCTTTGGCCACTGTGAATCTTGATGGTTATCAGAAAAGATTCCCGGACGAATTGTCAGGTGGGCAGCAGCAGAGAGTTGCTGTTGCGAGGGCTCTGGTGCTTGAACCGAAGGTACTGCTCTTTGATGAACCCTTGAGTAATATTGATTCCAAATTACGCAGGAGTATGAGAGACGATATTCGCAAATTACAGCAGAAGACCGGGATCACCTCAATATATGTTACCCATGACCAGGCAGAAGCACTTTCTGTCTCCGATGAGGTGGTGGTGATGAATAATGGAAATATTGAGCAGCAGGGAACTCCCAGGGATCTCTATCGACGTCCAAACTCCGCATTTGTTGCTAACTTTATTGGTGATTCAAATGTAGTGGATGCGATCTTGGAGCTTGAGGACACGAGGTCCTTTATTCTATTAGGAGAGACACGGATTGATCTCGGGGATAGAAAAATTGAGAACCAGCCTGGAAAAATAGAATTGTCTCTTAGACCCGAGATGTTTCAACTGCGTGATACAGGGGATAGAGCGAGGCATGTTGTGGGGACAATTGCCCACAGTGCCTACGTGGGTGCGGTTATCGAGTACCTTATTTCCACCCCGGTGGGGGACCTGTTTACAACGGCACCTGCGAGCAGAGAACAGTATGTGCAGGGAAAAGAAGTTTTTCTCCATTTTCACCCGGACGAGTTAATTATCCTGCCTGAGACAAACGAGTAAGCTTGGCATTATTTTATTCTGCTGGACTAACCCGGATTTCTCACCAGCAAAGATGATTACATATTCAAGAAGCCCCCCAGTGAACGATAGTAGTCTATGTTTGCAGGGGTAGCGACGCGGAAGATGTGATCATATCTGCTGGCCTTTGGTGAACATTGTGTAAAAAATTTCATCAAATCGAAGGGGTGGCAAGCTGTTACAATGAACACAGTTTCAGAAAATTGACACAATGTTCACGAGAAATACGGACTAATCCTGTCATGTTTGCAATGGTGCGGGTGCGGCATTAAGGGTTAAGAAAACACTATGGTGTGGCCTGTGTCAGAGTGGCTATTTTTTCATCATCCATTTCAGTCAGGCTGGTGAGTATGAGATCAGCTCTGACGAAATTGTGATTCAGGGTGAATTCGTTTGGGATGGCAACACCGTACATACCTGCGTTCTTGGCACTATTCAGACCATGTTCCGAATCTTCAAATGCAATACATTCCCGCGGGGAGATGCCTAACGTCTGTTGCGCTTTCAGGTATATTTCCGGGTCCGGTTTTCTCTGTTTAACCATGTCACCTCCTATAACCAGTTCAAAATAGCTTTCCAGTTCCTGGGTTTTGAGCAGAGTCATGATTTCTTTTTTATGTGACGAAGAGGCAATTGCCAGCCGAAGGGCAGGGTGGCAGCGAGTTATTATTTCACGGGCGCCGCGGAGAAGTTGGGTCTCTGGAATAAGATCCATGTAGATATCCTGTTTTTCCCGCACGAGTTCTGTTAAGTTCTTTCTTATATCATTACTCTCAATATAATCCCCGGCAACTTTTTCATTGCTGGTTCCGACATACTTCATGAAGGTTTCAAGAGGCAGCTGGCTTACTCCGTTGTTGAGTAGAGTCTTTTTCCAGGCCCGGTAGTGCAGTAATTCAGTGTTGGCCAGAGTTCCGTCAAGATCAAAAATAAGTGCTTTAATCATAAGTACCTGTTAATAAGGGCCGCGGGTGGGATGCTGTCAGGCGCAGTATCGATCCAATACCGGTTTTTTTCGTCTTTCAGGCCGGGAAAGCCTGCAAGAAACTGGCGAATCATCCCTTCTTTGGGGAGCTTTGGCAACTGTGGCCAGAGAGGGAGGTTCGGAGTCAGGGAGAGTATAATCTCCAGCGCTTGTATATGGTTTGTCAGGGGCAGGCTGCCGATTAAAACAGGCAGGCATCTGGGCTTGAACATGGTATTAACTCTATAAGAAAGGAGTTTAAGCAAAAACTTTAATTCCCCTGCTTGACAGGAGGGTGAAAGGTGTTAAAAGTGACATACGGTCGAATGAAACTAGTCATTAATTTAAGAACTGAGTGCAGAATATCAGCTGTAGGCGATATTTGCATCTGATATTTTTGATCCTCTATCTCTGGATATAGCAATGTGGAAAATATTGATTTTAATCAATAAAAATTTGGTTTACGCAATCCCCCTCTTCTTGTTAGCCGGTTTTCTTTTTGGTGCCGGTTCTGATCCGGCTTTAGTAGTAAAAATGAAGATTCTGATCGTACCTCTCACTTTCCTTATGGTTTACCCCATGATGGTGACGTTGAATATTAAACACCTGAAGCAGGGAATGAATTTAAAATTGCAGGCCACAGCTCAAGTTCTCAATTTTGCAATTATTCCGATTATTGCCTATTTTCTTGGTCGATGGTTTTTTCCAAATGAGCCCTATATGGCGCTTGGTTTACTGCTCGCGGCTCTTCTGCCCACCAGTGGTATGACAATTTCATGGACCGGGTTTGCGAAAGGAAACATGGGCGCGGCAATAAATATGACCGTTATTGGCCTCACTCTGGGGTCTATTGCTACGCCGTTCTATGTAAATGGACTGCTCGGTGCGACAGTTGAGGTTGATCTGCTGAAAGTTATTCAGCAAATTGTAATTATCGTATTCTTGCCGATGGGACTTGGGTATGTTACCAGGCAGGCGCTGTTGAAAAGATTTACTCTACCTGAATTTAAACAAAAGATTGCGCCACGGTTTCCCGCGATGTCAACTATTGGAGTGCTTGGTATCGTTTTTGTAGCCATGGCCCTGAAGGCGAAGGTAATTGTAGATAATCCGAGTATTGTTGGTTTAATCTTTGTGCCGCTTGTCATTCTCTATCTTACTAATTATGTGCTTTCAACTTTGGTTGGAATCAAACTTTTCGGTCGAGGTGACGGTATTGCACTTGTCTATGGAACGGTGATGAGAAATCTTTCCATAGCGTTAGCCATAGCCATTAATGCATTCGGAGAGGCAGGCGCAAATGCAGCCCTGGTTGTTGCCATGGCATATATTATCCAGGTTCAGTCAGCGGCATGGTATGTCAAATTCGCGGATAAATTCTTTGGTGCGGTGGAGAGAGAGGATAGTGTCGGGTAGTCTTGCCCTTCGGGCCAACAGATTTTCCCGCAGCTGCTTTGTTGCCGAGCATTTGCGGTAGCTTACTACAGCTTTATGCCCGGCGCCTCGACCTGCGAAAAACTGTGTTGGTGAGAAATCCGGGTTAGGTCTGGCATGCTGGGATGGGCGGCTCTGGACGATTGGTTTTGGGTAAGAACTGTCTGAGTTATCTGCCAACTTTTTCTACACCTATTCTCTGATCTTTGATGTTGTTAACCACGAAACTCGCATTATTGATTAATCTAGGGTTCCAGCTACATTTAAAGCGAACCTGGCGACCTGCTTTTATTTTGCTTGAGCGCAATGTTTTGGCAGGAATATCAATACCGATGCCGTCTACAGAGAGATCGTGAAGACTTACTTCCAGGTCTGTGCCTCCCTGGGTGACCATTATTAATTTTCCACCCCGCAGCGTTCTAGGTCTTGCCCGGCGATCAATCATGCATGTAGTGACTTCACCACAATTGGTGCAGCGCATATTTTTCCTGCGCAGAGTGCGCGGTACACCCAAAAATCTTCTGGTTTTACATACTGGGCATCTGAATTGTATCCGGTTGTTGATAACCCGGAAAGTTCTTGTTTTTCCCATACTGCTTTTTTCACTCCGATTGTATGTTTGCCTGGTTTTTTAGTACCTTACTCCTGAACTTCTGTAAGAAAAAACAAGAAACCGAGGCATTTTTTTTAAATTTATGTGATTACATATACCACCAAGGTACTTATACCCCCTTGTGGGGTGTTAGAGGATCGTTATTCTGTTTTCAGACTAACAGCGATTACAAATAAATTTCTTACACTATAGGCAACCCAGACTGTTAAACTGAAATACTTAGTGTGTTCTATCATAATACATCTACACCTGATGTATTGCAACTTTGGTGCCATATTATTGTGACATAGAGATATGTGCCTGTGATCACCCCTTTCCCTCCGGAATGTTGGATGGTTTCAGGTGGTTTTTGGGAGTTTGTCGGATCATTTTTTCCATTTTATCGGAATATGTCCGCTTTCGCGGAAGGATTGTGGTTTTTCAAATCTGGTACTAACACTTGCACTAAGCCCTATTTTCTTTTAAAAATAGAGGGTATATTAATAGTCGTTTGAGCAAACCATCATTTTCGAGAAATACAATCTTTGGGAGCGTGATATGAGGAGTTGGGAATGTGATGTCTGTGGACATATACACGAAGGTGAGGCTGCACCTGAAAAATGTCCTGTCTGCGATGCTCCAAGTGAAAACTTCGTTGAGGTGACAAAGAAGGCTAGCGAGACTATAAAAGGAAATTCAGCCGAAGATGGTGTGGAAAGAAAATGGAGGTGCACGCTTTGTGGTTACGTGCATACCGGAACTGCTCCCCCGGAAACCTGCCCTGTCTGCAATGCCGGTCCTGAAATGTTTGAAGAGGTGTTGGAGGAAGAAACTGAAGAGGAGCAGGCGGTTCTTGTTGAGAAGAGGTGGAAATGTACAGTTTGCGGCTATATTCATACCGGCCCCGAACCTCCTGAAAAATGTCCTGTGTGTGACGCCCCGGCTTCAATGTTCCTGGAACTCGATGAAAATGGAAAAGAGATAGGCTCTCTGCCTGTAGCAGAGAAGGAACCAAAAGACCCGGGTGAGGCTCAAGCGTCGTCATCGCTGTTTAATGCTCTGGCAGATCTGCTTGTACGTCATCACCTTCATCCCATATCAGTCCATTTCCCAAATGGCATTCTCCCCGTTGTGGTTTGCTTTTTGGCAATTGCAGTATTTTTTAACACAGCCAGTTTCGAGGCTGCTGCCTTCTTCAATCTTATTGCTGTTCTTTTGGCTATGCCTCTCGTTTTGTTGACGGGCTATCTCGAATGGCAGAAGACGTATAAAGGGATTAAGACCTCAGTTTTTATAACGAAGATAATCTGTGGACTGGTGGTACTGGCTTCAGTAAACATCCTTGTGTTCTGGAGAATTATTGACCCGGAGGTAGTTGCTGAGGGTTCACCGGTAAAGTGGATTTATCTGGGTATCGCTGCTTTGATGCTGGGCGCTGCAGGACTGGCAGGGCATCTAGGTGGTAAACTCGTCTTTGGCTCCAGAGGGTAAACATGAAGACCCGCTTCACCCGGACAAATTGCCCATAAATAGAGAGACGCCCGAAATGACCGCAGTATATTCATCCTGAGTGTTCCCAGGATGAATAAGGCGATGAATTACAGTTGCCGCATCAACTTGTCAAATGTCGCTTTTGTGTCATCAGCAGCAATATTGAATCTTTCCGCATAACGTATGACAGTACCTCCAAACAAATCCCATTCGCTCTGTCTGCCTTTTACCTCAACATCCCTTTGAAACGATGTTTTTGTTTCAAAAGGAAACTGTTCAGCTTTCGAAAAGGATGTTTCTACAATGTCGGAGGGGAGTTCAATCTTCAGAGCCTTTGCTATCAATGCGAGTTCCTGCATAATATTTTTCACAAGAATCACAAGGTCACTATCGGCTGCTACTCCGCCAATTGACTTGTTGTAGGTCGCTGTGACTAGAGCAAAAGATGCAATGAAGATGTATTTCTTCCATATTTCAACATTGACGTCGTCAAAAACTTCAATCAGAATACCTGCATCTTTAAAAAGCTGAATGAGTTTTTCAGGATAAAAATCAGGATGCAATGGATCTCTTCCAACGGATATCTGGCCGCTGCCACCTTTTTGAAAAATGACACCAGGCGATTCGATATGAGTGCCCAGATATAAACAGGATGGCAGGATATATCCTTTCTCTAGATACTGTCTCATTCGTTCATAAATATCAGCCCCGTTTAGAAGCGGTAATATTATAGAATTTTCGTCGGTTATTTTATTAATTTCTCTAGCAGTACTTTCGAGGTCATAACCCTTAACCGATACAACAACTATGTCAAAAACCGGTAGATTATCAACTGTATCCGAGCAAAAAAAAGGTTTAATAAGAATCTCTTCTTTTCCACCATCCTTCTTGAGGAGTATGCCTCTTTCTAAGATAGCATCTTTATGTTTACCTCTTGCTACAAAGTATGTATTGCCCCGGCCTGTCTCATTAAAATATTTAGTCACCAGCGTTCCGTAATAACCCCCAACTCCTCCAACGCCCCAAAAGCATATATTCATCTGTAGTTCCTTTGTTATATATTTATTGCAATTACAAGATGTTGAGCTGCTCTTTGATCATCCACATCCCATGGCGATCCCGGAACGCTCACCCTTTCTCCAGGTTGAAAGTAAGTAAAGGTCATTCTCCTCAGATAGCCGTGTCAGGGGACAGGTTCGGAGGATATATCCATGTATAAAATGAGGGAGTTTATCCCAGGCAAGATGAGATTGCAAATTTCATATAATTACAGCGCTCAAATACCGGCAGAAACTGCAATGTGGAGACATAAACAGTGATCCCGGTGAAAACAGGTATGGTAACATGCCTGCGAGGGTAAATTTTAGGCGTGCCTCGCAACATAATTGCTTATCACCTCGAAAAAAAGGTGTTTTGTACTGTTAATTAAGTTATTCTAAACGCCTATCCTGGTCTGGGAAAAGCAACCTGCTTTACCGTCTCCTGTATGACCATGGGGTGCGATTGGACCCCAGACCGATTTTGTCAAAATGCAGGAAACAAATCTTATCAGCGGTGTTAACAGACCGCAAACTCAAAATCTCCAGCCGCCGTACAGTAGGAAAATTTTCACAATATGTAATCAAGCTAACGGAAATTTGATGTTTTATTTTTGAATACTTTGGAGAAATGGCAACGGGCATGGACACAGAATATATCATTGAAACTCGTGAGTTGAGCAAGGAATTTTCTGGTTTCGTTGCTGTCAACGATGTCAATCTCAAGGTGCAAAAAGGTACGATCCATGCATTGATAGGGCCCAACGGTGCCGGCAAAACCACAGTTTTCAACCTTCTGACAAAGTTTCTTGAGCCGTCTTCCGGTCAGATTTTCTATAAGAGCAGGAATGTTACCGGTAAAAACCCGGCAGTTCTGGCACGCCGGGGATTGGTACGCTCGTTTCAGATTTCAGCAGTATTTCCCTATTTGAGTGTGCTGGAGAATGTCCGGGTTGCCCTGCAGCGGCAGTTGGGAACATCTTTTCACTTCTGGAGATCAGATCGCAGTCTGGATATCCTCAAAGACCAGGCAATGGCCGCTCTGGAAGAGGTCGAACTGACAGACTACGCTGACGCCCTCGCGGCTGAACTTCCCTACGGCAGGAAGCGCGCTTTGGAGCTTGCGACCACTCTGGCCCTCAAACCGGAGGTGATGTTGCTCGACGAACCTACTTCGGGTATGGGGCACGAGGACGTCGGAAGAGTGGTGGAACTCATTCGCAAAGCAGCTGAGAACCGAACCGTGCTTATGGTGGAACACAACCTCAAGGTGGTGGCAAATCTCTCCCACATAATAACGGTAATGCAGAGAGGCCAGATCCTGGCGGAAGGGAGCTACGAAGAAGTTTCAAACAATCCTGCTGTGCTGGCGGCCTATGTAGGGGGAGGGGACCATGCATAACGTTGCCAATGAGTTGCTCCATGTTGCCGATCTACACGCTTTTTACGACGAATCCCATGTGCTGCACGGCATTAATTTTAATGTGGGTGAGGGTGAACTGGTCACCCTGCTAGGAAGGAATGGATCAGGGCGTACCAGTGTTCTTAAATCGATTATCGGCCTTATATCCAAACGCTCCGGATCAGTTATTGTCAACGGGTGTGAGGCGATCGATCTGCCACCCCACAAAATTGCTCCTCTAGGCATCGGCTATTGCCCTGAGGAGCGTGGTATCTTCGCTGGTCTGACTGCTGAAGAAAATCTACTCCTACCGCCAGTGCTGCATGATGGCGGCATGGAACTGGAAGAAATTTACGAAGCTTTTCCAAACCTCAAGGAACGTCGTAATGCCCAGGGGACTCGATTGTCAGGCGGTGAACAGCAGATGCTGGCCCTGGCCCGAATCCTCCGTACCGGTGCGCGTCTGCTGCTGCTTGATGAAATTACTGAAGGACTGGCACCGGTTATTGTTGAATCCATAGGAAAAACCATCGCAATGCTTAAAGAGCGTGGCTACACAATTGTTCTGGTTGAACAGAATTTTAGATTTGCCAGCTCTCTGGCTGATCGCCATTACGTGCTTGAACATGGCCGCATAGTGAAAATGATAATGAAGGAGGACCTTGAGACGGAACTCGACGAACTCCATGAACTCTTGGGTGTTTAAGGCACCTGTACCACACAACTCTTGGGCGTTAAAGACGTCCAAACAACTAAGGAGACAAGTTATGGCAAAGAAACAATTGTTGGCAGTATTCGGGACCGGGTTAGCGCTGGCCATGGCAGTTTCGGGAGCGTCGGCCTCTGGTCTCTCTGAAGGAGTACTCAAGGTTGGTGTTCTAACCGACATGTCAGGTGTCTATTCTGACCTCTGCGGGCCTGGCTCTGCGGCCGCCGCCCAGATGGCAATAGATGACTTTGGAGGAAAAGTCCTCGGTAAGAAAATTGAACTGGTTTCAGCTGACCACCAGAACAAGGCCGACATAGCCGCAAATAAGGCCCGCGAGTGGTTCGATACCGGTAAAGTGGATGTGATCGCCGATCTGCCAAACTCTTCCGCGGCATTAGCAGTTATGGAGGTGGCTAAACAAAAAAACAAGATCACCCTTGTTTCCACGGGAGCGTCGACAAAGATTACCAACAGCAACTGCAGCCCCAACAATGTTCATTGGACCTATGACACATATTCTCTTGCGGTCGGTACAGGGAAAGCTGTCGTCGCCAACGGTGGCGATACCTGGTATTTCATTACTGCCGATTACGCCTTCGGTCATTCCCTGGAAGGTGACACGGCTGCTATTGTAGAAGCCAGCGGCGGAAAAGTGCTTGGTAAGGTACGTGCTCCCTTCCCAAGCACCGATTTTTCCTCGTTCCTGCTTCAGGCTCAGGCGTCCGGGGCCAAGATTATTGGCCTTGCCAATGCAGGCGGCGACACGATAAACGCCATCAAGCAGGCCGGGGAGTTTGGCATCACCCAGAACCAGACCCTGGCCGGTCTGCTGGTCTTCATCACTGATATCCACAGCCTCGGTCTTGAAGCGTCCCAGGGTATGATGCTCACTACCGGTTTTTATTGGGATCGCAACGATGAGACCCGTGCCTTTGCCAAACGCTTCGGCAAAGTACATAAAAACATGCCGACTATGGGACAGGCCGGTGTTTACTCATCATTAATGCATTATTTCAAGGCGGTCGAGAAAGCTGGTACGGATGAAGCGGGTGCTGTCATGGCCGCTATGAAAGCGACTCCGGTCAACGATGTGTTCGCAAAGAACGGTTTTATCAGAGATGATGGCCGTATGGTCCACGACATGTACCTGGTTCAGGTTAAGAAGCCGTCCGAATCAAAAGGTCCCTGGGACTACTATAAAGTCCTCCGCACCATTCCCGGTGAAGAGGCATACATGTCACTTGAGCAGAGTACCTGCAAACTGGTGAAGAAGTAGGCTTTGAGATGATAGCAAAGATATAGGGCGGGGAACGATGACTAACATATTTGATATTCCGGTTCAGGCATTGCTTGGGCAACTTCTTATCGGCCTCATCAATGGATCTTTCTACGCTATCCTGAGCCTGGGCCTCGCCATCATTTTCGGGCTTCTCAACATTATTAACTTCACGCATGGTGCCCAGTACATGCTGGGAGCCGTCATAGCATGGATGAGCCTCACCTATCTGGGCATCAATTACTGGGTGGGACTCATCTTCGCCCCTCTGGTTGTGGGTGGTTTCGGCATACTCATGGAACGTTATATGTTGAGGCGGCTCTATCACCTTGACCACCTCTACGGCTTATTGCTCACTTTCGGCCTGGCCTTGATCCTGGAGGGTGGGTTTCGGCAGATATACGGTATATCCGGACTTTCTTACCCCACTCCGAAGGCCTTTCAGGGGGGGGTCAATCTTGGCTTCATGTTTCTTCCCTACTATCGTGCCTGGGTGGTTGTTGCATCGTTGACCGTGTGTTTGTCGACCTGGTACGTGATAGAACGAACAAAACTGGGCTCTTATCTGCGTGCCGGTACTGAAAATCCAGAGCTTCTTCAAGCCTTCGGGATCAATGTTCCTCTCATGATTACATTAACTTACGGGTTTGGAGTTGCTCTTGCGGGCTTTGCCGGTATATTGGCAGCACCCATCTATCAGGTCACTCCGGTAATGGGGTCCAACCTGATTATTGTAGTGTTCGCGGTCGTGGTCATCGGCGGTTTGGGGTCGATAATGGGCTCCATTGTCACCGGTGTCGGACTGGGACTTCTTGAAGGCCTGACGAAGGTCGTTTATCCCGAGGCCTCTGGACTGGTAGTCTTTGTCTTTATGGCGGTGGTTCTGCTGGTTCGCCCTGCAGGTTTATTCGGGAGGGAAAAATGAGTGGTATAAAAAAGAGTAATCAGCCGTTGGTGGGCTGGACTGTTTTGTTCGCCGTATTGTTGATCGCCCCTCATCTTTTCTATCCGGTTTTCCTGATGAAGGTCCTCTGTTTTGCGCTGTTCGCCTGTGCCTTCAACCTGCTGCTCGGTTATGTTGGTCTCCTGTCGTTCGGTCATGCTGCGTTCTTTGGTTCTGCCGGTTATATCACCGCTTACACCGTCAAAGCTTTAGGGTTCAACCCGGTTCTGGGGATTCTTGCAGGAGTGGCAACCTCAACCGTACTGGGTCTTATCATTGGCTGGCTGGCCATTCGACGTTCTGGTATCTACTTTGCCATGATCACTCTGGGGCTTGCTCAGGTCATCTTCTTTTTAAGCCTGCAGCTGCCCTTTACCGGTGGAGAGGATGGTATCCAGGGTGTGCCGCGAGGGATGCTTTTCGGTTTTTTTGACCTAAAAAACACTCTGACGATGTATTACTTCGTGATGGTCATATTTTTAATCGGTTTCTGGGTGGTGTACCGCACGGTAAACTCACCCTTTGGTCAGATTCTCAAGGCGATCAGAGAAAACGAACCGCGTGCCACATCACTCGGTTACAATGTTGCCAGATACAAACTGGCTGCATTTGTCATTTCCGCAGCATTAAGTGGTTTGGCCGGAGGCACCAAATCCCTGGTATTCCAACTCGCATCACTCACAGATGTCAATTGGCATATGTCCGGGGAAGTCGTTCTGATGACACTTCTGGGAGGGATGGGTACTGTTTTCGGGCCAGCTGTCGGTGCTCTACTGGTAGTAACGCTCAACAACTACCTCGCCGGATTCGGCTCCTGGGTGACAACGATCATTGGAGCGATTTTCGTAACATGTGTGCTGGCGTTCCGAAGGGGTATTGTCGGGGAAATTCTGAAAAAGGTTGAAAAACTATCCCCGGATTCGACAGATAACCGGCAGCAAGAAAGACCCGCCTCCCAGGATTCATGAGAATGTTTTCATGAACTCGTCCTGATGATGTAAGGTGTTAGAGACTTAGCAGCGGAAATACGAACTATCGGACACTGAGAAGAGAAATAACCTGTGTTGATGGTTCTTCATCCAGCCATCCCCTACCATCGGTTGTAAGGAGTGCGTCAGCCTCCGCCGGACCGATGGAACCGCCGCTGTATGCAACCGGTGGGTCCGCAATCAACCGCAGCCTGTCTATGTATTCCCAGCTGGCCTCAATCCAGTCGCGTCGTGGAAACAGACTGTGATCACCCTCCATAACATTATAAAGTATTGATTCGTACGCCTCAGGGGTATTCGGCCCGAAATGACAGTGATGACAGAAATCCATCATGACTGATTCCGTCTCATCCTCCTCCCCCGGTTTCAGAACATTGAATGCCATGGCAATACCTTCATCCGGCTGGATGCGAATGATAACCATATTGGGATCCCCATCCCTGCCGACAATATGCCGCCTGCGCTGCTTAAAGACGATCTTGATATCTGCAAGGCGCTGTCGCAAACGTTTTCCGGTTCGCAGGTAAAATGGAACTCCCTGCCAGCGCTCTGTATCGACATAGGTACGTATTGAGGCAAAAGTTTCGGTGGTTGAATCTTCGGCCACCCCAGGCTCAGAGAGATACCCTGCGATAGGATCAGACTCAATGGTGCCGGAGCCATATTGTCCGAGAACAATATCTGTTTTCTCAAGCGGTCGTAAATTTCGAATCACTGCTACAGCCTCGTCCCTGAGACCGTCTTGTGAATTTTCTGTTGGAGGTTCCATCGCCACAAACGACAACAGTTGCAGCAAATGATTCTGGATCATATCGCGCACCGCGCCACTCTGATCATAATATCCCGCCCTTTTTTCCACTCCCAGTGTTTCAGATACCGTTATCTGTACATGGTCTATAGCACGCGCCCTCCAGGCCCCTGAGAAGATTTCGTTTGCGAATCGTAAAGTGAGGATGTTCTGAACCAGCTCTTTACCAAGATAGTGATCGACCCGGTAAATCTCGTCTTCTTCAAGAACAGTACGAATGTCTGCATTTAGAAGTTGTGCGCTCGCCAGATCCTCACCAAACGGTTTTTCAAACACTACTCTTCTCCAGCCGTTTTCTGAGTCCAGCGAGCCGATCAACTGAGCGGTCTTCTGAAAAACAGATGTGGGAAGGGCGAGGTACATGAGCTTATTACAGGTACAGCCATACTGTGTTTGAATTGTATTGATGGCTTTGACAAATTCTCCGGGACTGCCGTTTATCATATCAAAACGGAAATATTCTATACGCAAAAGAAGGTTTTTCATTGCCAGAGGATCCCGATCAGGTATGAATCGTTCGATGGAGAGATGCTCGATAAACTCTTCTTGAGAAAGATTTCTGCGCCCGATACAGATAACAGGTGTGCAGGCGGTTAGTTGTCGTTTACGTTCCAGGTGGTAAAGAGAAGGGATCAGTTTTCTCCGGGTCAGGTCTCCTGTTGCACCAAAAATTATGATCATTTGTGATTCGAGAGTCATGGGGTCTCAACCTCCTGATCGGTCAAAAGGTAATAATGGGGTAGTTCTGCGATAATTTTGGCAGGACAAGCCTTATATGACAGCTCAGTATCGAAGAAATTATGAAGTGCATCCTGTTTGCCGCTGCCGAAAAAAAGTATCACTCCTGTATCTGCCTGTCGAATCAGGCTAGGGCTTGCTGACATGCGGCCCGGTGGCGGTTTAGGAGAGTCGTTTAACAGAAAAAATCCGTTTTTTTCCTGCTCGACCGAATGATGATTTGGAAAAAGAGAGGCGATATGCCCATCTTCCCCACTACTGACAAGAACTATATCAAATCGGCCGCCACAGCGCTCCAGCTCTTTCTCATAATCGAAAACAGCCTGTGTGGAATTGTTGGCAGTATATTTAAACTGATGGATCATATCGGGCGGCACTTTATCGCCCATATGTTCCTTAACCAATGTATAGTTGCTTTCCGGGTGATCTGCAGGTACCAGTCGCTCATCCAGCAAAAACACCTGGATCCGACTCCAGGGAATGGTGTATTGTTGAAGACTCTTATAGATATCAGTTACGCTCCTGCCGCCTGGCACTGCGACGACAACAGTTTCTTTTTTTTGCAGCAGTGCCAAAATCGTTTCAAGGAGGATTTCAGCCGCTTGTCCGCTCAGATCTTCTCGTGAGCCCTGGATGATCATGTGTCCACCTTTAACGGTTCTGGTTTCAGATGCTGTTCATGCATGCCGTGAGAACTGGCTGCCACGTCGCCCAAGTCTCCGGTCAGTTTTTCAGACTCCCCAGTTCATATAGTATATCCTTTAAACAAAAAAACATT
>CAXMTO010000479.1:0-2492 GCA_964196355.1 uncultured Myxococcota bacterium | reverse complement strand
ACTTAAAACCGATCTAATCAACAGACTCATAAATGACTTCCTGAATGGAAATACCAATGCCAGAGATTTTTATGAAGGCCGGAAATATTTAACAACGATGCAACCCTGACATCAGCCATATTGGATCGGCTTTTGCACCATGCTGAAACTGTGGTTATCGAGGGATCGAGTTTTAGAATGAAGGATGTGGTTTAATCCAAGTAAGAAAATGGGAGGTTAACTGGTTGGGTTATATATCTGACCAGTTTTAAAAAGTGTACGGATAGCCTTACATCTTCAAATGGCTATTTATATTACATTTTCGGGTGGCCGCTAACAATTCTGCCATACTTTGAAAATGACAGAAAAAACTTACCTTGAAGCATAAGCGTATTAAAGGTAAAAAGCACATTTATGAAGATGTAAATAGAGTTTCTAATTTATGAATCATAAATCTGCAGAGTATAAAACTTTCAGCGTGAATATATGATCGAAAAAAATACCATAACCGGCAAAACTGCGACTGATATTTCTGAAAAAAAATTCAGTCGTGAAGATATAATGAGGCCTGCAAAAATCAGGAAGGGGAAAACACGCTGGAATCAATGTTCTGAAGCTCTTGCATCAATTGAGACTACAATTCTTCAAGGTCCGATACTGGATTTTGGCTGCGGTGTTGGATACTTCATTATTGAGGGGCTTGCAAGAGGTTTGAATGTCTGGGGTGTAGATATGCTTCCTGGTAAAATCAAAAGGTATCAGAGCCTTGTGGACTACAGTTCGAGGCCAGTTCAATGGAAAAGCAAATGTATCATAGGAGACGGATCAGATCTTCCCTTTAGCTCGGATTATTTTTCAGCAGTCACTTCCTGGTTTGTCTTCGAACATATCGCCAATCCCGGCGAGGTTTTAAGAGAATTGGTCAGGGTTGTCAGACCGGGAGGGGTAATTCTTGTCAGAGCTCAGGATGCACGCTGCAACTGGGAAGGGCATTGTAAAATCCCTTGGATTCCGTTTCTTCGGCCAAAGCTTGCTAGAGTATGGGTTGATGAGTTTGGAAAATCATTTTCTCTGCGCGATGGAGTTTATGATATAACCCAACCGCAGGTCATATCAATTCTTGAGACACTGGGATGCTCAATCGTCAGGCAAGATAAACCACTACCTCCCTTGGATGACATCTACCTTGGCTGCCACTCAGAGGAAGAGGTGCGGAAAGTGGCCAGAATAGTGAAAAAAGATCTTGAGTCTGGCCGATTTGTTCCTCGTCAGGATGGTCTCTATCTAGTTGCTCAAAAGAACAGGGGCGGCTAGGTGATAAGTAATCGCATTCTAAAAGAACCCTAACTTTCTAAAAAAACTCTTCCAATACAGCATCTTTTTTCGCAACCTATCTTCTTTCAGCCGTCTTTTCAAGCACTTTGGGGCTGTATGACGCATAACCAAGCATATTCAGCCTAAAAAGGTGTCTCCTCCACTCTCGCCTGGCAGATTCTGAACGAACGTATCCATTAACGATCTTTAGAATTTCAAAATTCGAAAACCGTCTCCTCAGATCCCGGCAAATCACCTCTCAAAGTCAAGCTTGACGTCTGGTAAAATGGAAGAGTAATTTGTCTTTGGAGACCTCTCCTTTATAGTCAGAAACGGCTGCCATATCCCAATCTTCTGCCATGTTGTCTCTAATATAGTCAACGAGATAGAAGTTGCCATTTTTTATATATTTTTCAGGATAAAGGGGGCAAAATTCTTCCTCTGTGAGTTTGAGGTCTTTGTCAATTCTGTTTATCGGCCGGAAAGCCATCAGTAATTCGTTATCAGAAAGGGTTTTGAGAAACTCAAGCAGTCCATGAACTTTTTGCTTGCGAATATTCGATTTGCCGAAAAAATCCAGCAGCATGGCGATGTCGAATTTACCTATGTCCGTTGTAGGTTTTTCAATATCAAATTTCTTAAAGAAGACATTATCGTAGCCAAGAACCGATGCAAGGTGACCTGCGCCTTCGACCACCTCGGCCAAGTAGTCAAGCCCCGTTACAGTGGAAGCCCCCTGGCGGGCAGTAAGAAAACTAAAGAAACCAAAATTGCACCCGAGATCTACCACTGACTTCCCTTTAAAATCGATTTCACAGTAGGAATCAATCAGCTGTTGTTTCACAGCTAAACAGCCTTCCGCCAACAAATTGCCATCCTTGTCGTAAATTGACCGATAGATATCGTTTTTGTCAAGGCCGGCAAGAATATGCTGCAATCGCTCTTTGTGCTCTTCTACAGCTAAAACGTCCATGTACCTATTCATCCATTGTCATTTTTTGTTCTCATCAAAGAGCACATCCAGCGTCACTAGCCTTTTTAAGTCTTTTAATCTATCTTATCAAGTCTATCTGATGATAATATAGTGAGCGTAGTATTTGGCATGTCTCTCCCCCCTTCGGCTCAACAGAGACAGAAAAGAAGACAAATAAGCAAAAAATGCAAGGGATATTTGGGAGAACGTTATTTCGACAGACTCC
>CAXMTO010000478.1:0-16515 GCA_964196355.1 uncultured Myxococcota bacterium | reverse complement strand
AACTTACCTTGTAAATCAAGTTTTAGTACCTTACTACTGAAACCCTGTCACTCAGTTCAGTACCCCCTTGAGGGGTGTAAAAAACAAGAAACTTAAGAACTTCTGTTAAAATTATATAGATGGTTACACCACCAAGGTACTTATACCCTTCAAAGGAATACTGAAAAGAGTGCCTGCTTTTTTACCGTTGACGGGTGTTAGTCGCAAAGAAAATACTGCTGTTGTTATCAAAGTGATAAGGTTTTGGTGGGATGTCCGAAAAATGTACTTTTTTTCTTAAGATGGACGTGTAAAGAATTTTACCGCCCCAGCATCTGGGTGTCATTGACAGGCATTGCACGAAACTCCAGGAAGAGGTCCGTGCAATAGCCTTCTCCTCTCAGGCGGCCTTCCTGTCAAGGTAACTGTGTTCTTCGACAAGCTCGTTGTCTTCCCTCATCTCCAGGTACTGGTCAAAGCCCATCATCTTGTCAATAATGCCGTCCGGGGTAATTTCTATAATCCTGTTTGCCACGGTTGACACAAACTGGTGGTCATGGGAGGAAAAAAGCGCCACCTCAGGAAAAGCTGTCAGCGCGTCATTTAAGGAGGTAATTGATTCAAGGTCGAGATGGTTGGTGGGTTCATCTAGAATCAGCGCGTTGCCGCCAGAGAGCATCATCCTTGAAAGCATACAGCGTACCCTCTCACCACCCGAGAGAACAGAGGTTTTCTTCATCGCTTCCTCTCCCGAAAAAAGCATCTTACCAAGGAATCCGCGGAAAAAACTTTCGTTCTCTTTGGGCTCGGCAAACTGACGCAGCCAGCCAATAAGATCCAGATCTTCATTTTTAAAATAAGAGGTATTTTCTTTTGGGAAATAGGCGTTGCTGATGGTCACTCCCCAGCGGAAACTGCCCTTGTCCGGCAACATTTCTCCTGCCAGAATCTGAAATAGGGTTGTTTTGGCGAGGCTGTTGGCTCCGACAAAGGCTATCTTATCACCCTTGTTAACAGTAAGCGTGAGATCTTTAAACATGGAAACACCATCAATCTCTTTACAGAGACCATTCACCTCTAAAATGATATCACCACATGACCTTTCCGGCTGGAAGACAATGAAAGGGTATTTTCGGGAAGAACTTGGCATGTCTTCCAGAGTAAGTTTCTCGAGCAGCTTCTTTCGCGAGGTGGCTTGCTTGGCTTTGGACGCGTTGGAGCTAAACCGCCTGATGAATTCCTTGAGATCTTCGGCCTTGGCTTTCGCCTTATTGCTCTCGGTCTCCTTCTGTCGAAAGTGGAGCTGACTGGCTTGATACCAGAAGTCATAGTTGCCGACATAGACCTTTATTTTACCATAATCGATATCCGCCATATGAGTGCAGACCTGGTTCAGAAAATGCCGATCATGTGAGACGATTATAACTGTGTTTTGGAAGCGGGAGAGGAAATGTTCAAGCCAGTCGATACTTTTCAGATCCAGCTGATTGGTAGGTTCGTCCAGAAGCAGAATATCCGGGTTGCCGAACAGAGCCTGGGCCAGCAGCACCCTGACTTTATCGCTCCCGTCAAGCTCCTTCATTTTTTTCTGACGCATCTTTTCAGGGATACCAAGGCCGTTTAGCAGTACAGCCGTCTCGGCCTCCACCTCATAACCATCCATTTCACCGAACATGGCCTCCAGTTCCCCGGAGCGGATACCATCTTCCTCAGTAAAATCTGCTTTGGCATAGAGGGCCTCACGCTCAGCCATCACCTTATAGAGCTTCTTATGACCAAGTATCACGGTGTTGAAAACGGTATACTCGTCAAATGCGAACTGATCCTGATTGAGCATGGCAATACGGTGTCTGGACCCTTTGCGAATTTCTCCTCGATCCGGATCAAGCTGCCCGGCAAGAATTTTCAAAAAAGTTGATTTCCCAGCGCCGTTTGCCCCGATCATGCCGTAACAGTTCCCTGGAGTAAATTTAATATTGACGTCTTGAAATATGACCCTCTTGCCATAGGAGAGGGCAACATTGGATGCGGTTATCATGATCGTATCCTCTTATATAAAAACCACAAGATGCCCCTCATGGTATAGCGCATTTGCTGATTGAAAGACGAGATTTTAAAGTTGATCGTCTTCCTGATTTGGCGTTGCTTCCTTATCCTCTCCGGGAGAAATCACCTGTTTTTCCTGTTTCCGTAGTTTTTTTTCTTCTTTCTTTTTTTTCTTTGCCAACTCTTTCTGACGCTTTTCAAATGAATAATTTGTTTTAGCCAAGGTATACGCCCCATTAATGACTGCTGTTGATTAGTGCCTTACTCCTAAACTTCTGTAGTAAAAAACAAGAAGTTAAGAAATGTCTTTTGAAATTATGGTGTTAGCCCGGATTTCTCACCAGCAAAGATGATTACATATTCAAGAAGCACCCCAGTGAACTATAGTCGTCTATGTTTTCTGGGGTAGCGACGCTGCAGGTAAGCGAACGCAGTGAGACTCCGGATGTAATCATATCTGCTGGCCTTTGGTGAACATTGTGTGAAATTTCTCGTCAAATCGAACGGGTGGCAAACTGTTACAATGAAAACACTTTCCGAAAATTGACACAATGTTCATGAGAAATGCGGGTTAGATACATCACCATGATACTTATACCCCCTTGTGGGGTGTTAGAAAAATTGCGGCAAAAAAAAAGACCCCGCAAAATGCGGGGTCTCTCTTAATGCTGTAAATCAGTCTTTTTTACTGCTTGACTACATTCTCTGCAGCTGGTCCTTTAGGGCCGTCAACAACATCAAAGGTTACTCGTCCGCCCTCGTCGAGGGATTTAAAGCCTTCACTCTGGATTGCGGAATGATGTACAAAAACATCCTTACCACCATCTTCTTCGATAAAACCAAAACCTTTTGCATCATTAAACCATTTAACTGTTCCTTCTGACATTTTGTACTACTCCTTTGTGCTGGGCTCATATACGAACCGCTTTGTTATAAAGCCGAATCGTCAAAATACGATTCGGTGACAGTTTTGTTACCAAAACTGGATTGATATGACTACGCTTTGGCAGAAAGGCCGAAATCAAAAGCGACGGCCTGACTGCGTCTGGATGTTCTTTGCCCTCTGACTGGCTCTGCTTTTTTTCGATCCTGGGGGGCGTTCCTTGGTATCCTGGCTTCTGCAGGACTTTGTGATACACCTGTAAGACCGAAATCTGGTTTGTAAACCATCTTTTTTCCAAGAGAACGTTCCAGAGCACGAACCATCTTGTGGTCGTCTGCCGTGGCAAAGGTGAAAGCTTCTCCTGTGCAGCTGGCACGGCCTGTTCGTCCAGTACGGTGGGTATACGTCTCTGCTGTGCCGGGCATGTCAAAGTTGATCACATGGGAAATGCCGGACACATCGATTCCACGTGCCGCGATATCTGTCGCCACCAGGATATTGTATGTACCACGTTTAAATCCATCCAGGGCTAATTGTCTGTTATGCTGTGAGAGATTGCCCTGAAGTGAAGTGGCTCTGCATCCCGTTTTTTGGAGCTGAAGGGCCAGATTCTTGGCCTTGTGCTTCGTTCTGGTAAAAACGATGGCCGTTGCTATTTCTTTTTTTTGCAGAATATTTTTAAGCAGGGCTGTCTTGTTTTTCTGCTCAACCTTGAAAAAGGCGTGGGATATCGCCGCAGTTGGCTGAGTGTGATTGATCTGCACTGTAACCGGGTCAATCATAGCATCCTCTGCCAGTGTACGGATCTCCTTTGGCATAGTGGCTGAAAAGACAAGGGTCTGGCGCTGCCTTGGCAGAGTTCTCAAAATCCGACGAATATCCGGTAGAAAACCATGATCAAACATGTGGTCGGCTTCATCCAGAACCAGCATTTCCACAGCGGAAAGAGAGCACACCTTATCATTTAACAGGTCAAGTAGCCGGCCGGGGCAGGCTACAATAATCTCTGCACCTCTCCGAATTTTATTGATTTGGCCTTGTTTACTGACCCCACCGTAGACAACAATACTGCGCAGGTGAGTCTGTTTTGCCATTTTACCTATATAATCATGAGTCTGTTCGGCAAGCTCTCTGGTAGGAGCAACGATCAGAGCTCGAATTTTACCTCTGGGGCCAGCATAAAGACGCTGAAGAATGGGCAGAACAAAAGCTGCTGTTTTCCCAGTTCCTGTCTGGGCAAGGCCCAGAAGATCACGCCCGGCTAAAACCGGCGGGATGGCCTGCTCTTGAACTGGAGTGGGCGTGACATAGCCGCACTGATCAAGGGCAGTTTGGATCTGGGGGTGAAACTTAAATACTGTAAAACTCATTAAAACTCCTTCTGTATAATATAAAAGCCCGGTCTCGTCTTTTCTCGCCGATCCGCGCCTGGCGATGCAGCATCATTGGCTGCTGATCTCATTGAAAGCATAACATTTCCACTTGTCAGAGAAAACTTCTGATAAACACTCACCACCTCTTTAAAAGAGAGGTATTCGGAAGCTTCGCAAGTACCAGTAGTAATAATTTTATCGACTCCAACTCGATCATGATGGTATCGGAAAATCCGCCGAACTCTAGTTTTGTGCTGTAATTCATTTAAGCAATGAGCAAAAAACTTCTACGATGGCGAACGATGCGAGAAAAGAACAACTTTGGCGGGAAACGTGAAAGAATATGCTTCTACTTAAAGTAGAATTCTGAATTGACCGACACAATAGTCTGTAATATAATTTTTGCAAGGAAAAAAACACACTCTCATCAAAAAAGTATGCCTTCTACCGCAGACGATCACCCGCAGACGCCCTCTGAATTTGCCTGTACATCAATCAGAGGGAATCCATTTTCTTCCGCCTATCATATACATAAAGACAGAACAGAGAATGAAGTACCCAAACATTTCGACATTTTGAGTTTTGAGAACGAATGCAAGGGTGACAGTTATCATTGCGCTTATAAGAAAAAACAATGGCTTTGGGATCTGTTTCAGAATCACTTGCCCAAAATGGGCAAAACGTATGTGGCTCACCATTAATCCGACAGATAATGTCGCGACAGCCCATAGTAAAATAGGATGAAAGACTAAAGAAGCGCCAAGAACGATCAACGCCCCGGCAGGGCTGGGAAGTCCATTAAAAATACCACTGGGCAGATCTGTCCGTTTCTTGTCCATAGTAATAAACCGGATAAGCCGGTAGGCGACGCCGATTAAAAAAGCAAGGCCGAAGAACCATGCCATCGAGCCACCCGATTTCATAATAACATAAGCGGGAGCCAGACCGAAGCTGACAAAATCAGCAATATCATCCAGGTACGGACCGAATTTGGTGCCTCCGTGCTTTTCTGCCATCCGTCCATCGAATAAATCAAAAAGTTGACCCACTATTATGATGGAAATGGCCCAGGCAAATCGGCCATTATGCGTAAGGACAAGGCTCGCTATGCCGCAAATAAAATTCAGTGTTGAAAGAATGTCGGCATATAGCCTGTTTGGGACAAATTTAAAGACTAATGAAGCCGAAGAGAGGATAATGCACACCATCAAAATTTCGTCACCCATGTCGATAACGCCTGGGTTCTTCTCCAGCAATGCGCAAAAAATGACGAGCGCAAAACATATGATGGCTTTGATTTTACCAAAATTGTTTGCGGCACCCGAAAATTTTATCAAAGAAAGAATATGCCTGGCGAGTAACTGTCCCGCAAGCTCTATAACTACAAGAAACCAGACCAGTTTCGCCGAAATTATGCCGGCGTAGGCAAAACCAATCAAAGGCGGCAGGTAGGTCAGCTTGTCGCACATCGGATCCAGCCATTCACCCCATTCCGAAATAAGATTACAATTTCTGGCAACTATCCCGTCGACCCCATCAAGTATCGCAGCGAAGGTGAAGATCAATATACCTACGGCTTGATATCCTAAGAAAAAATACAACCAAAATCCTACCAATGCCATTGCCGCTCGCCAATAGCAGATTGCATTGGGGTGCAGCAACCATTGATGGGTCAGTATATACTCTTGCATCGGTTTTCTCTGAACCATCCTGGAAAACCAGTAATAAAAGCCTGTTCCGATAGATGCTGCAACGATAATTACCAGTAATCTTTCCATATGCTGTTTCGGTAGTGGCAGTGCACTCCGGATATATCCAGGTTAATTTTTAGCGCCTTACGGATTATTTTCGTTCATAAAAAACAAGAAAATTGATCTGCGTAAGGCCTTTATACCCCTTTTGTGGGGTGTTAGTTATTCGCTGTTCTCTTGGCAGCACAGTGCAGAGCCTCTTCCGTCAGGAGAGTCGAAAAGCATTTGTTACAGGAAATGCATGATGCCTTGGTTCTGTCTCCACTTGCCCATCTTTTAACCAGGTGGGGTTCACGTATAAGCGGTCTCGAAATGGCAATATAATCTGTTAGTCCAGACGTAACAGCTTCTTCAACGACATTAAACGACAAAAAGCCTCCGACAAGAATGAGTGGTACTCCTATTTCTTTCCTGAGTGCCTCGGCAGCCTCTCTATAATACACTTCACGATCTTCCGATTTTGAGGTGCCGATCCTGGACGGAATAAATTCGCCGGATTGAAAGGTCCCGCCGCTCATCTCGATCGCGTCTATTCCAAGTTTTTCAAGCATGTGAGCAACCTTGACGACCTCTTCCACAGTGAATCCGCCCTGGAGAAAATCCTCAGAATTAATTTTAACCATGACCGGAAATGACTGCCCTACCCTTTTCCTGATTTCTTCATAGACTTCAACTAGAAACCTTGCACGATTTTCGAGGATTCCGCCATAACTGTCGTCCCTCTCGTTAAAATAGGGCGACAGAAACTGACTCAGCAGATAACCATGAGCGGCATGGATCTGGATAGCATCAAAGCCCGAAACGACAGCTCTTTCTGCAGCGTCACCAAAAATTTTTGTGGTCCTTTGGATGTCATCGACTGTCATTGAAGAACTCTTTTTAACACCCTCTTCAAAAGTATTCGAGGGACCGAGCGGAGCATATTCTCCTATTCCCATGCCTCTCTTCCCAGCATGGGCAAGCTGGGCGGCGACAACTCCACCATTTTCGTGAACCGTCGAAGTCAATCTTTTCAAGCCATCTATCAAAGCATCGGTGAAGATACCCATCTGCCGGGCACCGGCCTGACCTTCCCGGGCCACGTGTGCGTGTCCGGTAATAATGAGCCCAACATCACCACGACAGAGTTCCACCATACAGCCCAACAACTGGTCTTTCACCGTTCCATCAGACCCAGCCATCGCCTCATACGTTGCAGACCTGACAAAACGGTTTTGTATCTTCATTCCATTTATAACTGTCTGCTCAAATAGTCTGGCCATATTTCTCCTTTTACATACGTGTTCTAATCATACCGACACAAGACATTGTTTTGGTTATTAAGTTATTTCCACTTGAATTCAGGCTTTAAATCAATATTTGTGCGGTACTTAGCTTGCAAACCTTTCAGAAAATTACGCAATACCTGATCCTTACAATCGCGATAATGTTTATGATCAGGCTTACGAAAAAATGCGCTTAATTCATGTTTACTGATAGGTAAATAAGCAAGCCCCAGTATCTCCAATATATCATCATCTTTCAGATTTAAAGCGATTTTCAATTTTCTTAAAATAATATTGTTTGTTAAACGCTTCTCTGGAAGGGGTTCTGCTCCCTCTTTTTTTCCCCGTTTCTCATTGATCAGGCCGTTAAGAAATATCGCCAGCTGGGTGTCGCTGCATTTTTTATACGCTGGATCATCATTTTTTTTTAACCAATCGCTGACTTGTGCTCGCGTTACCTCACAACTGACTGAGCTGAATATGCCGATCATTTGGGAATCGCTCAAATCGAAAATATAACGGACTCGACGTAAGATATCGTTGTTATACACAAGCATCTCCTGATCTAAATAGAAGAGAGCTCACTCAAAATTCAATTCAGTTAATTCCTGAGTGAACTGTTTTTTTCCAAGACAATTTCAAGGAATCATATGGATATAACATACCCATATGTAGAGATTCTAGCACCGGTTAACGGTAAAAATCCCTGCACTCTTTTCAGTACCAGCTAGAGGGGTATAAGTACCTTGGTGGTATATGTAACCACATAATTTTAAAACACATTACTCAGTTTTTTGTTTTTTACACCCCTCAAGGGGGTACTGAACTGAGTGACAGGGTTGCTGGAGTAAGGTACTAATAATTCGATATCTGCCGTTTCGTCTGAGATCGTGAAAAGAATATTTTACCAGCTTCCCTGGTTTTCCATCGAAGCCCAAGGCTCCTGAATTGGAAGTCGTTCTCCCTCCTGGAGAAATTCAATAGATATTTGATCAGGGGTTCGAATAAAAGCCATGAAACCATCCCGTGGCGGGCGAAGAATGACCACGCCTTTGTCCATCAGCGTCTGACAGTAGTCATAAATATTTTCAACACTGAATGCCAGGTGTCCAAAATTTCTGCCAACACTGTATTCTGTTTCCTGATCCCAGTTATAAGTCAATTCAACTTCGTGTTCACCTGGAGCAGTAGCAAAGAAGAGAAGCGTAAATCTACCAGCTTCGTTCTCTTTTCTCCTGGTTTCCACCAATCCCAGTTTGTTAGTGAAAAAATCAACTGATTGATCAAGGTCTTTTACCCGCACCATGGTGTGTAGAAATTTCATATTGTGTCTCCTCAGAATTTTAATAGTTATTGATATCCCAGAAATTACTTTCTACTCTTTTTTCCACCTCTAAATAGGACCGCAGAACTGGGCTCCAAATCTGGTCAGTTTATCGGGATTAGGAATTTCGAGCAAGTTCTTTCAGAAACAGACCTGCTTATATTATATAATATTGCAAAAGGCTAACTGATTATGTCAACACTTGGGATACTCTCGGACAGTACAATGTGACATAGGTAATAGATTGTATATCAAAACACACTTCGAAGTAATTTCAAACATAACAAACAGATATAACACAGGAAAAATGAAATATGCGAGGACGATCTTTAGTCCGTCTCTGGGGCTTTGAAAGTGAAGTTACAGAAGATTGTCATGAAAAAATGCGATTCTTTCAGATTCTCTTGACAGAAGTTGTAGTTATCTATATAGACATAATTTCCGTGTGGTAGACAACCGCTCAGATAGCCTTTGCCATCTTCAGCTATACCTATTATAGGTATAAAATATATCGTGGTCCCGTAGCTCAGCAGGATAGAGCACCAGATTCCTAATCTGGGTGTCGCGTGTTCGAATCACGCCGGGATCACCAGTAAAATAAAGTGGTTAGAAAAAGAGAGTCAAACTACTTTTTGTTTTAAATTGTTTCTGTCCCCCACCTGTCCCCTGTTTTTTCTTTCTACTCCCTATCCATATTTTGAGCACAAACAGCGTTCCACCCTCCGCTTCCCGGCCTCACCCAGCCTTTCATACCACTGTCCAACCCCGGCATATGCTATCCTGATATGCATATTCTCCAGCCGTGTTAATTTCCCCCTCACCAGAACTAATAAACTCGTGAACGTTGCATTGGTAAGCGAGCGATCTGACAAATTTCTTACACTAGGTGGGAAATGGTTCCAGGTTGTTGCAGATTATTGATTTTCTGTTTGCATCAATATTTTATAATGCTCCATTTCAAGCAAGTTTTTCAGGCATAATCACCAGCAAACTGATCAGGTAGAACCTAAACTGAGCGTATGCCTACAGCCGGCTTACCTTACCTCATAACACCTCTACTCTCCCACTATGGATCGAGGTGGAACAAGAGATGGTAGCAGATTTATAGAATGAAAATTGGATATGAACAGTAAGGACTATGATATAAATGGGCCCGGTCTTCGTTTCGCCAACCCGTGGTATGATCTTATTATATCTTTAGTCTAACGGTAACCTTTAATGAGGAGGACCCGATGGAAAAGCGAAAAGATTTGGATAAGAGTGACACTATTTTTGTCGGCATCGATCTCCACAAACCTGGCATGTTATAATCAGAACATTTGAGATTGAACTGTTCAGTGGCAGTATCCCAGGTTTGTGGAATAGTCTTGAACCATTACTCAAACGCTACTCTGGTCATAAGATGTTAGTAGTATATGAAGCTGGATATTTTTATTTCTGGCTTCACGACAAGTTGGAGGAGTATGGCGTTCAATGCAAAGAAATGCCACCCAGGCCTATTCCTATTGAATATTCGAGTATGTTATGCTCTTTACGTAAATAACTCAAAACAATAATGTTTTCAAAACACACATAGTAAGTATTGACTAATCCGCATATGCGGATTAGGAGTAGTAAGCCAACTTCCCAGCTATTCAAGCACTTGTAACCTGCTTTTCCGCCAGCAGGAGAATGGTCCTAAAAAATGGAAATGCTAAAATTAAAAGAAAATTTACCCTCCAGCATGCTGGCCAAAGCAGAAGTCCTCAAAGCGCTTGGTGATGAAACAAGACTACGAATAATTGGACTCTTAACACACAGCGAACTCTGCGTTTGTGACATTATGGCTGTCCTCGATATTCCGCAGTCTACCGTTTCCCGTCATCTGTCATATCTCAAAAACACTGGATGGATTGATGGAAACAGAAAGGGAGTCTGGAGGTATTATGCTCTTACTGAAGATGCCGCCGAACTCAAACAAGGCGTCCTGAAAATTCTGATAAAATCGTTTAAGAATGATGCTATGGCAAAAAGAGATCAATTAGCGCTTGAGATTTTTCTCAGAGAAAAGACTCGTGAGTGTCGATAGGCAATAAGCAAAATATTTATCCTTACAGATACCAAATCGATAACATGACTTATGAGCAGGTGACACACGATGAGTGACGAACCTAAACAAATGTATATTTTGAGTCCGGGACGCCGTAAAAGATTGCATTTAAACCATACCGGATCTATTGACGATCAGGAGTAAGATATGAGAAAAATAGAAGTGTTTGACCCGGCCATGTGCTGCCCTACCGGGGTCTGTGGTCCCAGTGTAGATCCGGCACTAATCAAGTTTGGAGCCGATTTGGAATGGATCAAGCAACAGAACGTACTGGTTGAACGATATAATCTTGCTCAGCAGCCTGATAAATTTGTTCAAAACAAAGCAGTCTTAAATGCGATGGGATTGGCTGGAGACCGCTGTCTGCCACTGGTACTAGTCGATGGCAAGATCGTCTGCCAAAACAACTACCCCGACAGACAGGAACTTTCTCGTCTGGTAAATCTTATCTCGAAATAAAATAGTGCCATGAATCTTTTAAATAACCCGACCAGATTTCTATTCTTTACCGGCAAAGGAGGCGTGGGCAAAACATCTTTATCCTGCGCTGTTGCAATAGCTTTGGCAGATGAGGGGAAGAACGTTATGCTAGTCTGTACGGACCCCGCATCCAACCTTGACGAGGTCCTTGGATGTAGGATAGGCGCCTCACCTGTTACGATTCCCAGTGTCGATTTGTTAAAGGCCATTAATATTAACCCTGAAGAAGCAGCCCAAAGCTATCGGGACAAGGTCATTGAACCGTATCGCGGTAAATTACCTGAATCGGCCCTGGCTTCAATGGAAGAACAGTTATCCGGAGCCTGTACGATGGAAATAGCAGCCTTCGATGAATTTGCTGGCCTGCTTGGCGATGAACAATCTCTCAATCGTTACGATTTTGTGGTATTCGATACTGCTCCAACCGGCCATACTCTCAGGCTGCTGCAACTCCCCTCGGCCTGGGATGGATTTATCGACACGAACACCACAGGCACCTCCTGCCTTGGGCCGCTTGCTGGACTTACCAAACAGCACCAGCTTTACAAAAACAGTATCGAAACCCTTACCAACGGCGAAAAAACAACAGTTATCCTGGTTGTCCGTCCCGACAAAGAAAGCCTGAAAGAAGCTGCCAGAACCAGTCTGGAGTTGGAAGCACTCGGCATGTCTCATCAACAATTGGTCATCAACGGCCTTTTCACCACCCAGTCAGATGACCAAATTGCACTCAGATGGCAGGAAAAGGGCCTGCGAGCCCTTGCCGATTTACCGGAAAAACTTGCGACTTTGCCGACAACGGAAGTGCCGCTTCTGCCATTTTCCCCACTCGGTTCTGAAAAGCTCAGAATGCTCTGGCAGACTATCCTTGGCAATAGCATCCCGACAACACTGGAACGGGCAAATGAACTCGCTGCATTACCCTTGCCGATTACTGCACTCTTTGAAGATATTGCCAATAGTAAAAATGGCGTAATCATGACCATGGGGAAGGGGGGTGTCGGAAAAACTTCGATTGCAACTGCTCTTGCTGTCTATCTGGCTCACAACGGCAGCGAAGTATTGCTCGCCACCACCGACCCGGCAGCCCACCTCGATTTTTCACTCATGACACAGATGGAAAATCTCGTGGTAGAACGTATCGACCCAACAGAAGAGACCAGACGTTATTCTGCTAAAGTCATGGAACAGGCCGGGGCCACACTTGATAAGCAGGGAAAAAAGCTTCTCGAGGAAGATTTACGTTCTCCTTGCACTGAAGAAGTTGCTGTCTTCCAAGCCTTTGCCGCTCTGGTCGACCAGGGCAAAGACAAGTTTATCGTGCTCGATACTGCCCCTACCGGCCACACCCTGCTGCTTTTAGATGCGGCCAGGGCGTATCACCGTGAAGTCGAGCGGACCACCCAGGAACTGCCAGAAGCGGTACAATCTCTTTTACCACGCATGCGAGACCCGGACCATACCAGAGTGCTTGTTCTGACACTGCCGGAGTTGACACCCATTACAGAAGCCTTACTGCTTGAAAAGGATCTGCTCAGGGCCGGGATTACCCCCTACGGCTGGATCATCAACCAGTGCCTGACACCGCTAAAAATCAGTGATCCTCTTCTTCTGGCAAAACAACAGGAGGAAACTCCCCACATTGAACGTCTGATGAGAACCCACAACAACAGGGTTTTTATATCTCCCTGGCAGGTAAGTTAATTGCAATTATGAAGAAAAACAGTCACCCCAAGAAAATATATGTAGAACTTACTACTCGCTGTAACCTCCATTGCAAAATGTGTGTAAAGAATATGGATGGGAGCTGTATCCCTGAAGAAGATATGCCACTTGCCGTATTCGACCACCTTCTTCCCGCTCTCACTTACGCAGACAACCTCATACTCAATGGCATAGGTGAGCCACTTTTATATCCCAACCTCCTGAAAATCATTAGATCAGCACGCTTACGATTACCTGCAGCGGCAAGCATCGGCTTCCAGAGCAATGGGGTCTTGCTTAACAAAGAATTCTCCCAGGAACTTATCGAGGCTGGTCTCAACACTATATGCCTTTCAGTGGATGATATGCGAGGTTCCACATCGAAAAATAAGCATAGCAACGGGGAACACTCCTTCTGTGCAGTTCAAAAAGCGGTTCTCTGTCTCGCACGGGCACGAATAAAAGCTGACAGCAACTTCAAGATTGGTCTAGAGATAGTCTTGAGTCAAGAGAACGTCAAAGAATTACCGGCACTTGTCAACTGGGCTGCTGACAATCACGTAGACTATATAATTACAACACACCTTATCCAGTATGACAGTACCACTGAAAGTGTTGGGCTGTTCAATCCCAATTCCTCTGATGCCGTTCAACTTTTCAATAAATATAGTCAGCGGGCAAGTTCCCAGGGGATTGACATTGCGACCTCTCAAGCCTTATATCAGAAATCTGCAGGCACCCAATCCAGCGATTTTGAATTGCGTTTTTTTGAAGACATGCGGCAAGAAGCCAGAGATAAAGATATTCGCCTGAACCTTCAGGGGCTGGTCACACAGAGCAAGCAAAAGATTGATGATATCGAGAATCTTTTTCAACAAGCGCGCAGTATTGCAACAACACGGGGTATTGACCTTTTTCTGCCTCCACTACAGGCTTCTAACCAGAGGTCCTGTGTATTTATGACAGACGAGTCAACCTTTATTGCTTCAAATGGCGATGTTATGTCCTGTCACTTTTTATGGCACACCTACTCTTGTCAAGTACTGAACGAAACAATCAATATTAACAAGCGAGTATTCGGAAATATCTCCCAACAATCACTTGGGGAAATATGGCAAGACAAGGAATATACATTGTTTAGAAAAGAAGCCGAGCAGTACGATTATTCTCCCTGCTGGAACTGCTCCCAGGGCCCTTGTTCGACAATGGTAAATGGTGATAACAACTATGCCAGTGATTGTTTTGGCAGCCTCGTACCTTGCGGGCACTGCCAGTGGAATCTTGGAGGATTCCGTTGTTTATAGCGAGGTTACTTTGAAGTTGTCATTTAATAAATGATGGAGACGCTTTTATTCTTTTTTGATCTTTGACAATTATTGGCTGCTTGTTCCGATGGGGCTGATTGCAACAGTGGGAACCTTTCCAGTTTTTTTTTGAGCGTTGTAAGGTTCTCAGTGTTTTAGAAAAAGGTGGATTGCCTGACGGTGTTGGTCTTCACTTAAAATAACCTTAAAATTCGACAGAATTTCGCTTGACACTGGAATATTACGTGTTAATGTAATATCGTAATATGACGATATGTAGATACGCGCATTTAGGAAAACTATGAAGCACTTTATACGAGTAATGAAAGCTCTATCAGACCCCAACCGAGTCAGAGTATTAAAACTCTTACAGGATGAGGAGCTCTGTGTGTGCAACATACAAGGGTTTCTGCAACTGGCTCAATCTACAGTTTCAAGACACATGAAGGTTCTTGAAGATGCAGGACTTGTCGAACGTAGACGGCAGGGAACATGGATTATGTACAAATTGTCAGGTAAGCACGAATCAGAGTATGAAGCAGCTATGCTGTCACATCTGGAAAACTGGCTGGAGGAAGATGGGGAACTCAAACAGATGCGGCTACAGAGGGATTTGATCATTACGAATAAAATCAATGTACTACATGAGGATAATATATGAAGGCATTACCCATGGCGCAATAGACAGAATGTGGTTGCTCCCCAAAAAAATCCACACCACAATCCAGGAAAAATCAGCTTTCAAAACGAACATATATGGTAGGTGTTGCATCAACACTGGTGGTATCTATTCATTTAAAAAGTAGTTGTACCTATCAAGCCCCGTCAT
Organism: uncultured Myxococcota bacterium; assembly: GCA_964196355.1. Lineage (GTDB taxonomy): Bacteria > Desulfobacterota > Desulfobulbia > Desulfobulbales > Desulfocapsaceae > Desulfomarina. Next base: position 1,488 of record CAXMTO010000478.1, on the reverse strand, counting down.
TCCCCAAAAGCGTGGAAATGGCGGGGTCTGCTTTTATCATCAGTCCAATACTGTCGGCGAAAGAATTTCCGGATAACCAAAGAGTAATGGGGTCCCACCGGTGTGTAAAAAAACAACACGTTGCTCAGGGGACCAGGTTTTTTCCCGTAGTAAGGCAATAAAACCAGCCATTGCCCTACCAGTATAGGTTGGATCTAACAATATTCCTTCCGATCGGGCAGTCAGTTTTATCGCTTCTATAACATACTTGTTCAGCTGACCATATCCCGGATACAACACAGAATCGTTCACATAAATATCATCGGCCGTAACACATGTCTCATGATCAAGCATTTTTGCAAGCGCATCTGTTTTGTCGAGTATTCGTTGAAATTGCAGCTTTGCACTTCTTCGTACACAGATACCAAAAACTTTAACAGGACTCCCTAATGCACGTAAACCAAACAGTAAACCGGCATGTGTACTGCCACTACCTGAAGGGAGCACTACCCCATCAACAACCAATGACATTTCATCAAGTTGCGCCAGAATTTCTTCGGCCGCTCTAACATAACCCAGTGCACCATATGGGGGATGCGAGCCTGACAGTGGAATAACATATGGCGAAGCGCCTTGTTGTTTAAGGTGTTCAGCCCGCTCATAAAGAGCATCATCCGCGCCGTCTTCATCTTCACCTGAGGGGTAATGGTGAATGCGGGCATCCATTAATTTCATCAACATAGGATTACCGGATTCGTAATATTGCGGCAATCGGTCACTCACTCTATTTTCCATCTGGACCTCGACCTCCAGCCCCATTTTCCGTGCGGCTGCAACCGTCATGCGAGCATGATTTGATTGAACAGCCCCTGTTGTAAGCACGGTATCAGCGCCCTGTTCCAGGGCCTGACCAATATAGTACTCCAGCTGACGCGCCTTGTTGCCACCCATGGCAAGACCGGTGCAGTCATCTCTTTTGATCCATAAGTCAGGACCGGAAAAGAGCGCGGTCAGGTTAACCATTTTCTCAAGTGGAGTCGGAGTATGAGCCAGGGAAACTATAGGAAATGGGATATCGAGTTTCATGTCTTTTCAACCTCATTGATGTGTATAAAAATACTTATTTCAATTGTAACAACATAACCAAAGCTGTTAAAATCAGAGTAGACAGTACCACCAGTTGAAATAACCGTTGATTGATTAGGCCAGCCAAGTGATGTCCTGCCAGCACACCCAATAAGCCAACAGGAGCCAGGGTCAGACTGGTACACCATGTTGGCGCAGAAATGCCTACTATCAGTGACTGCAGCAAAATGGCACCTGCATAGGAAAAGATAAAAAAAGTTAAAATAGTTGCACGGATACGTGTCTTCTCGAGCTTTTGGTGAACCAGATACAACATCACAGCCGGGCCCGGCATTGCCAGGCTAGTCGACATAAGCCCGGAAATATAACCGGTAAAAATCGTCATCCATTTATTATGTTTATGAGAATGTTGATTTTCATGCA